>CAJXIT010000025.1 GCA_913054055.1 uncultured Thalassolituus sp. | reverse complement strand
TTTATCGAAATAATGACCACCTCAATACAATTGGCGCCAAACTGATTGCAGAAAAATATTTAATGGAATTCGGAAACCCATTAAAATCGGCAACCTTTTCTAAATGAAATTAGAATCAAATAAAAAAGATAATCACAAAGAATTCATCGTATTGATGGCCATGATGATGTCAATGGTGGCCCTTACCATTGATGCCATGTTACCCGCTTTGATTCAAATCGGAACCAGCTTGAATGCCGAACATATTAACGACAGCCAACTTATTGTTGGTTTTGTTTTTTTAGGCATGGCCTTAGGGCAAATATTTTATGGTCCATTAAGTGATGCATACGGAAGAAAGCCTGCAATTTATTTGGGCATGGGCATTTTTCTGATCGGCGACATAATTTCTATTTTCGCAAATGACTTTAATACCATGCTTATAGGTCGCATTCTTCAAGGCATGGGCGCCGCTTCATGTCGTGTGGTCACCCTGGCCATGGTACGTGATTGTTTTGATGGCAATAAGATGGCTAAGGTCATGTCATTAATCATGATGATGTTTGTGATGGTGCCAGCCATTGCGCCCCTTATCGGACAGGGCATCTTATTATTTTCCGGCTGGCGCGCGATCTTTGTCTTTTTACTTTTATTCGGATTAGTTGCTGTTACCTGGATGAAAACCAGACAACCAGAAACCCTGGCAGCACCAGATCGCATTCCCTTATCGTTTGCTAATATTTATTCTGGCATCAAGGAAACGCTGCTAAATACTCACACCCGTAACTATACATTTGCGGGCGGTATTATGTTTGGTGCATTTATTGGATACCTTTCTAGCTCACAACAAATATTACAATTTCAATATGAATTGGGAAAACTCTTTCCTGTCTATTTTGGAGTATTAGCCCTTTCTATAGGAACATCCAGCTTCGTTAACTCAAAACTCGTTATGCGCTATTCTTTAGAAGCATTATGCATTGCTGCTTTATCAATAATTTGTATTTTATCAATCAGCTTTTTTTGCTTAACACTATTACTAGAGCACAGCCCTTCACTGTGGCTATTAATGCCATACTTAATTGGCATGTTTTTCTGCTTTGGCATTCTATTTGGTAACTTCAATACTTTAGCCGTTCATCCTTTAGGGCATATTGCAGGTATTGCAAATTCTGTGATCAGTACGGTACAAACCCTCATTTCAGTATTAATTGGGGGCACCATTGGTCAACTTTATGATGGCTCAATACAACCCTTGGTTTTAGGCTTTGCCCTATGTGGCGCCATAACATTAGTGATTGTCATTATGGTTAATAAAAGCAATAAAAGTGGGTTTGTGAGTTAACCAATACAACACCCAGCAGTCCTTTACATAACTAAGGCATAGCCGTGGCAGATACAAATAACTTTGATGAAGGTGTTATTAAATTCAACACCAATGATTTTAAGCGACAGCCAATGAAATCAAGCCATCAACTTTCGCAACTCAATGACATTCGTAATCGATTATTTCGAATGAACCTAATTGGCGAGTATCCAATTGAAAAGGTAGGCTTTGGTAACCTCTCTATTCGATATGCCTACCCAACCTCACAAAATTTGAACTCATTCATTATTTCCGGAACACAAACAGGCCACATAGCCCAGCTAGGCAACCAAGATTATACCTATGTGATTGATTATAATTTTGAGAAGAATTCTGTTGCCGTTCGGGGTCCAGTTCAGGCTTCTAGCGAGTCCTTAACCCATGGCGCCATCTATCAATGCCACTCAGATATTCAAGCTGTGATTCATGTGCAC
Source organism: uncultured Thalassolituus sp. (assembly GCA_913054055.1). Taxonomy (GTDB): domain Bacteria; phylum Pseudomonadota; class Gammaproteobacteria; order Pseudomonadales; family Oceanobacteraceae; genus Bermanella. The sequence goes on along the minus strand of CAJXIT010000025.1, from coordinate 15,845 downwards.
TCTCAGGCTATATGGCAAGGTATGCTAGACGACAATCTGCCCCATACCTCAGCCCGTATTCCTTACGGCACACCAGAAATGGCAGAAGCTGTTCAAACAGTGATTAATGGTCAGTCATCGGGTGTATTGGCCATGGCAGGACATGAAGACGGTGTCATAACGTTTGCTGAAACCGTTGAACATGCTTTTACATTATGTGAGCAATTGTATCGGCGCTACATTTAAAACTTCTGCATTGACCGTTCATAATCAATCATTCTCAGCGGTTCAATCCCAACACGGCATCAATCACTTATGGCTAGGCCAACGCCTTTTGAAAATGCTTTTGAAATGCATTATCCACATCTTTCTGAGATGGCACATGATCGCTTTTCACTAACACAATCAGGCTTTGGGCAATCACGTGATCCTCACCGTTGGGATGAACGGTAATCTCACCTTCTTTATTCATGTAGGCCATGGGTGTGCCTACTCCAGACTGCACCATGGCATTCACCACATCAGCCCAGCGCTCACCCTCTAACCAAATACTGTAACGCTCTGGATGATCATTATGGCGGGTAAACATTTCTTCAATCACCACTTCACTGCCTGGTGCATCCATGGCGCGCACTAACATTTCAGGGTAAGAGCGAATTGGGCGCAACAAGGATTTGATGCCTAACTCCATAATGCGTTCACGGTTTCCATCATCCACACATTCCACCAAAGTAATATGACCTAACTGATGGCGGGACAAGCGGTCGGCGATATCAAATGAGATACTGTCACTGTCTGCATGGTATTCATCTCTTGCAAGCACCAGTATGTGTTTCGCTTTTTTAGCATGCGCCCGCTCTATATCAGCCTCGTTATTACCCGACCCTGTAATGTGTTTAACGTTTAAATTTTTTAATTGAGCAGGCAAGCCCGAAGTAAACTCTGTATTTAATAATAAGATAGGCGTATTTTTATAATCGTCATCCATTCGAATTTGAGCAACCAGTCGATTAAAGAACAGCTCGCCGTTATATTTTGGCGCATTGATAATAAGAATGTGCTTTTCCATTTTCCAGTTCCAATATCCTGTTCTAATTAAGTCAAATCGTGCAAATCGAAAATCCACATAGTCGCGGATTAAAAATGTGACCAAAGTAATGGCAGCAACATACATTAATCCAATGGTTGCCAATTGCCCAAGGGATGTTTGCGCACTTAGGTCTCCATACCCTACCGTGGTTAACGTTGTTAATGTGAGCCAAATGCTATCCCAGACGGATAAACCCTCTAGGAACATCATGGCAATCACATGCCCAACTACCAGTGTTAACAAAACTAATATGGTTTTAACTAACGGCCTGGTAATTTGTAGGTTGCCTTGATAGAGGCCAGCGCTCAAAGAATGTTTGGTTCGCGCTAAAATGGGTTTTAATTTCATCCATTTACTATGGCACGAAAGCCGTTAAAAACTCAAGCAAGATGCATCAATTTGAACCATTTCAAGCACAGTACACAGAGGATTATCTTGCTATACTTACGAACAGATTAATTGTGGATTCATCATGAAACGCATTGGGCAAATTCTCACACCGATAACACTGTTTGCAAGCTCCCTATGCTGGGGAGAAATTGAACATGGATTAGGGATTAACATACTTCAAGAAAAACAAAGCTATTACTTAAATAGCCAAGAGATTGACCTTGTCACTTACACCCCTGAACTACAATACCAATTTATATATCGCCAATGGCAATTAGGCCTATATGGCTCACTATCAGATAGCCACGATAGCGGCATACAATCTCATTCACAATTGAAGTATCAGATTACCAGCGAGCAAAATAGTCATGGCATCTATCTTGATTATAATTTCTTAAATTCATGGCTAAGCCTAAGTTTCGATGACGCCCATCTCCAATACAGTCATCAATCCAATGATAATTCAATTAGAAGCTTCGGCAATAATCAAATTGATAGCCAAACTTGGAGCGTGGATTTTGGTTACGCTTGGCTGTTTAATGATGGACAACTTACCTTATCTTTGGGAACAAGCTATCAAGCATCCGAAGAGTCTTTTCAGCTTTTGCAAACTCAAGTCAATATTCTAGGCAGTGTTTACGATCAGGATAACATTGCTCAATCAGGATGGTTGGGCAACATCAGTAGTCATTACCAGCATTATTTCAGTTTTGATAACCACATCAGCTGGATGCTTGGAATAGGCCTATCCCATAGCCAGTCCATTCAAGGAGAGGCCTACCTATCACAAACGTCACAAACCCAATTAGCAGGTAACCGCCTTACTTCTTCGGAAGACGAATACTTTATAGAAAGTGACTCTGATAGTACCCGTTTCATTATACAATCAGGCATATTATTAGAAGCTGGTACGATTAATGTATCTTTAGACAAATTAACCAGCGAACCTTGGTCAGACGCTTTATTAGAACTGGGTTTTAGCCTCTACTTCTAAATATAAACATGCCTTTATGGGCGACGCATACGCTGCATTCGTTGAAATTTTTTGCGCATTGTATTTTTTTGTTGTGGCGACATGCGCTTATAATTTTGATACTGTTTTTTCAACGTCTCTTTTTTTGCCTTTGGCATATCCTGGTAACGATTCATTCTATCAACAGCTTGAGTTCGCTTCTCTTTAGGCAATGTTGAAAAACGCTTAAAGCGGGCTTTCGCACGATCTTGCTGTTCAGGATTCAGTGCATTCCAACGTTGGGCCCCTTTAATTAAAGCCTGTTGCTTTTCAGAAGGCATGCTATCCCATTTGGTTTCAAACGTTGACAAGGTAATGCGCACGTCATCCGCCAATTCTGAAAACGATTCAGCAAAGCTAAAAGCAGGCAAAACAAGTAGGCAATATATACAATATTTAATGACATTATTCATGGCTTGCCTCCTTTTCATTGCGAGCATCTTTGCTTTCATTGGGTTCATCTTTATTATCTTGCTCTATCATACTCAAGGGATCAACAAGCTCCCCGTCTTGCTCAAAGCTATCTGCTAAAAAAAGTAAAAAGTCTTCATCATCAACTGGGCTCGGCGCTGCCACTAGCTGACTGGTGAGAAGCAATCCCGTCACGCTAAGTTTCAGCTTCCAGCTGATTTTGTTCACTAAGCCAAAGGGCGAATTCAAGATCATCCACCAGCTCCCATTCTTCATCATCCAGTTCAGCAAAGGATACCATTAAATCCATGCTTTGCACTTCTATGGGAGATTTTGATTCTGGCGCGCTTAAAAACCAAACCGGTACTATTAGGCTAATGCAAGCCGCAATTGCCATTAGCTCTTTATTCCAAGCGCGATATGACGAAGGCGATGCTTGTTTGGTTGTTTGTGCAGCTAAGGCCTTTTTACGGGCTTGCAACAATCCATCTGTAATATGCTCAGGCAAATCTTGTGTGCTGTTATTTAGGGCCTTCTGGATTTTTTGATTCAATTCATCATTATTTTTCATTGCTGGCCCTCCTTTAAAACGGCCTGTATTTTTTGCATTGCTCGATGATAATGGGTTTTGACGCTGCCAGTATTTATGGACATGACCTCAGCGGTTTCTTGCACCGAAAACCCCTCCCAACATCGCAGTAAAAAGCATTGTTGCTGTTTAATGGGAAGTGATTCAATCACAGCTAATATCTGCCCACTTAACTGATCATTTTGTAGTTGTTCGATTGGTCCAAAGTCATCCTCTTGCTCCAATAGTGATTCATCCTGATCATCGTCTAAATGATCTCGCACAAACCATCGTCGCCAGCGTGTCTCTTTACGGTGCCAATCGGTTATACAATTATTTAATATGGTGAAAAACAACGGCCGCCATTGCGAACTACCTCGCTCACTATACGCAGTGGCAAGCTTAATCATACTGTCTTGAACAATATCTAAGGCATCTGCTTCTTTATGCACCGCCAACATGGCCATTCTAAAAGCCTGCTTTTCCACCGATTGTAAAAATGTCTCCAGTGTAATCACTAAAGCATCCACATTCTTTCCCAATTTAGCTGCCTAATGCAGATTAGATAATCCATGTTTCATTGTCCCAGTATAGTCGCTTTCTATTGGCTCTTAGTGGCCATATTGATCAACACGTTCAAAAAGTAAAGCGCGCACCTAGGCTATTGACCCATTGCTCATAATTATGGTTTTCATCTTCATACTGAATATTGGACGCATTATTAATGTAGCTTGATTCTATATACAACTGAACCTTTGAACTCATCGAATACTCATTGCTCAACGCCACACTGGCTTGTTGGTCCGAACGCTCATCGTCGGTGAGTTCATCTTTTTTGTAATCTGTGGCCTTTAGTTTTGCAGCCACTGACATCTTATACTGACCAAATCGCAATAAATACGTGGCTTTAATATACGCACCACTGTTACTTAAGTCGTCAGCCTGATATTCATTACGAAACACATTGCCATGCAATGCCAAATATCCTCGGTTCATTACGTGTTTATATTTCAAGCCAGCACTGTCTGTGCTGCCTTCATAATCTAAATAACTGTCATCCTGAGGTGTTTTCTCTGTATGGCTATAATCAAAATACATCTTGCCGCCAGCAACATGCTTTGCCATGGATAACTTGGCTATGGTGTAATCCAAAACATCTACACCTGATAATTGATAGGCTTGTCGTGTCAGGGTTGCACCATACCGATAATCACCATCATAAATATGCACGGGTATTGAAAGGGTTAATACTCGGGTACTGGCATCATTATCGGTTAACGTTTCATTAAAATAATCCAACATGATCGCCCCGTCGCTGCTTTCTTTATCCCAAAACTCCCAATTACCGGTCACCGCTAGCTGTCTTTGCACATCAGTTTTACTGGCATTCGCTTGCGCCTCATTAACAATCAAGTCATCTGATTCTAAAAATACATTATTGTTATAACCTGCATTGAAATCCAGCTCAAAAAATACAGAATCGGCATTGGCCATAGAACCAGCAAGCAACAAAAATAGGGTGCGACCCAGCAAGTGATTCAATTGAATGTAACGTTTCATAATGGACTCCTGATTACCACCCAAGCCAGAATAAAAGCCAGTATGGACTGGCTTTTATTCATGCTCTTTTATTCGTTGAACATGGTCGCTAATAACTCACGACGCTCTTCACGATTCAAACCCTGAAGCTGTTCACGCAGCGCTTCGCGATCTTCGTCAGATAGGGCTGAGATTTGCTCGCGGCGTTCTTGACGCTGCTCTTGACGATATTCTCTAAAGTCTTGGCGGCCTTCTAGTGTGGTAATGTCAAAACCCAGCTCTGCAGCACGCTCAACTTTCTGCTCACGACGGTATTCACGAAACGCTTCTTTTCCCTCATCAGTTGTAATATCAAAACCCAGCTCCGCAGCGGCTTCTATTCTTTGTGTCTCTAAAGCCAGTTTCAACTCTGCTTTGCCTTCTTCGGTACTGATATCAATTTCCAATTCAGCCGCTTTTAATTCAAGAAAGTTCTGACGGGCTTCTGAGTTGTGCCAGCGCTCAGCAGCCATCCCTGCAATTGCAGGGCTGCTCACTGCCACGGTAGAAGCCACTGCCACAGATAAAATCAATGAACGTATAAACATGGTCGATCTCCTCAATAATCATTTTTATACATGTACGTTTGTGTACACATACCTAATAAACGATCGTCTTTGACTTTGGTTGACATACGCCACAAAAAATAATCAAAAAAAAGGCGACGACGAGCATATGTTCACCAATTGGGGGTAAATGAACCATTGCTTAATCGCCGCCGCCAAAGGGACTAATCGCTTAATAGCCCCTATATAACGTTTAAATAACCCTATGGTTGACATAAATCTAAAAAAAAATTCCAACCTCCATTGATGCCCATGCTCCCTAGGCTTAAGCTTATAGCTGCCTTCGATTTTATGGTTAAGGAACACCTATGCAGCCGCCCATCCCATCAACCTTGATTGAACCAACCGAGCTTCGCATAAAAAACATCATTGAGCGCTTTGAAACAGAGAATCTGGCCTTACCAGGCGCATTACAGCAACCTCTCTCGAATGAGGCTTTAACCACACTCAGCGTAAGCGAGTATGTATGCTCTAGCTTGCAATACTTTCCTGAATTGGCCGCACCACTGTTTTGCGAAGACTTTTTAAACACACCACTTAATCTAGAAACGGCGCGCTTACAGCTGAAAGCTCAGGTGGACACATGCCAAGATGAAGCTGAACTGTATGCTGCTTTAAGAACATTTCGTCGCCTTAATCAAATGCGCCTAATATGGCGAGACCTAAACCGCACCTCAAACTTAAAGCATACGTTGGCAGAAATAACCGCATTAGCCGACATGCAAATTGCCCTAACACTTGAATGGCAGCACGTCCGCTTAGTGAAACGCTATGGTGAGCCAATTGGAAAGGTCACCGGGGAACAACAAAGCCTCATCGTCATTGCCATGGGCAAACAAGGGGCAGGAGAACTGAATTTATCCAGTGATATCGATTTAATTTTTGCTTATCACGAAGACGGCAATACACAAGCCGGCGAAGGTCAGAAAAGCCTTTCTAACCAAGAGTTTTTTATCAAACTCGGCCAAGCCTTAATTCAAAGCTTGGATAAAAAAACCGCTGACGGTTTTGTTTATCGAGTGGACATGCGCTTAAGGCCTTATGGTCAATCTGGCCCGTTAGCCATGAATTTTTCTAGCTTAGAAAACTACTACCACGATCAAGGCCGAGAATGGGAGCGCTATGCAATGATCAAAGCTAGAGCCGTCACAGGGGATGCGCAACACATAGAAGAGTTAATGCAAATTTTGCGACCTTTCAGTTATCGCAAGTACGTGGATTACAGCGCATTTGAATCCTTGCGCGAAATGAAAAATTTAATCAAACAAGAAACCCTACGTCGCAACCTAGGCACCAATGTAAAGTTAGGCAGTGGTGGTATTCGAGAAATTGAATTCATTGCTCAAGCTTTTCAGTTAATTCGCGGCGGTCAAGAAACTGAACTGCAAAAGCCGAATATTTTTAAAGTGTATGATTACCTTAATGCCAACGGCTATTTGCCTTCAAGCGCCATTGATGAACTGCTTAACGCTTACGAATTTCTGCGTAACAGCGAACACGCGATACAAGCACTCAACGATGAGCAAAGCCAAACGTTACCCGATGATGAGCAAGGCCAAAGTCGAATCGCCTTTGCCATGGGCTTTAATGATTGGGACAGCTATCTAACGGCACTCACTGTGCACCAAAATAACGTGTCGACCCATTTTTCCAATATTGTCGCCGACGAGCAAGACAGCCAAGAAGAGCAAGACCTCAATGTGTGGCGTAGCATTTGGTTAAACCATTGTGATAATTGTGATGAGCCTGCCAATGGCCCAGACGCACAAACCTTACTTCAGCGCTTAAGAGACAACCATGCGGTTCCCAACATGCAAGCCATCGGCAAACAACGCTTAGACAAAGCCATGCCGCTGATATTAAAAGCCCTATGGCAAGGTGATGCGCCAGTGGTCACCCTTGAGCGCTTAATCCCTTTAATTGAATCCATACTGCGTCGTACGGCTTATTTGGTTTTGTTAACCGAGAATCCACAAGCGTTAAGCCAGCTAGTGCGACTGTGTGAATCCAGCCCTTGGATAGCCGCAAGCATCATCGAAACCCCTCTCCTGCTTGATGAGCTTTTACACCCGGCTCATCTTTTCAATTGCGGCGATAAAACCCACATGCAAGATGACTTAACTCAGCGTTTACTGCGCATTCCAGAAGATGACCTTGAAGAACAAATGGATGCTCTGAGACATTTTGCCAAGGCCCATAAGCTGCAAATTGCTGCCAGTGAAATTACCGGTGCATTATCATTAATGAAAGTAAGCGACCATCTTACTTGGGTGGCTGAAAGCGTATTAGAAACCAGTATGCATTTAGCGTGGAAACAAATGGTGGAAAAGTATGGCTATCCTACCAATAAAGAAGGGGACCCTGTACTGACGCCAGAGTTTCTCATTTTAGGCTATGGCAAAATGGGGGGAACGGAATTGAGTTACGGCTCAGATCTGGATCTTGTTTTCCTACATAACGGCACCCCTAATAAATACACCACCGGGGTAAACGGCAAGCGAGAACAAGAGAACGGCGTTTTTTATACTCGCATGGGCCAACGCTTGATCCATATTATGAATACCACCACCCGCGCCGGACAACTGTATGAAGTAGATATGCGTTTACGCCCAAGTGGCGCCAGCGGCATGATCGTGGCGTCTCTAAATGGTTTTGAAAAATACCAAAGCCAGGAAGCTTGGACATGGGAGCATCAAGCCCTTGTCAGGGCTAGGGTTATTTGTGGTGATCCAGCCATTCAAAAGAAATATGCGCAAATTCGTGCTGAAATTATCACAAAAGATCGAAATCCTCTTAATCTGCAGCAAGAAGTGCGAGAAATGCGACAAAAAATGCGCGATAATCTCGGCTCCCAAAGCGTGGGAAAATCGCTGTATCAGCTGAAGCAAGATGCTGGTGGCATTGTGGACATAGAATTCATGGTTCAATACCTAGTTTTAACCCATTCTGCCAAACACCCACAATTGCTGAATTGGACCGATAACATCAGATTGCTAGCGACCCTAACATCTGAAAACATATTGGATTCAAAGCAAAGCGATGCCCTACAACAGGCTTATATAGCCTACCGTTCATTGGCGCACAAGCGAGCATTGCAGAACCAAACGTTACTGCTCAGCCCCAATGAACTGAACCAAGCTGGTTTAAGCAACCACATTGACACGGTTAAAACGCTTTGGGATCAAGTAATGGAATAACCAAGTGAGACAGCACGCCTCATTTAAAAATATTAAGATGCAGTGGTGAAAAATCACTGCAAGAAAGCTCCCACATGAGCTTTCTTAGTTCACGTTAGGAAATAGTAATGGCCGCGTTCGGAACCGTTTTCATGCCCACCATGGCATTGGCAACCTATCAAGATCATGCTTGGAGCGATTCAAGCATTGTACCGTCTGATGAATTAACTCTGCACCCTGGCGCCCATGTCTTACATTACTCAAGCACCTGCTTTGAAGGCCTAAAAGCGTTTAAACACCAAGACGGCAGCATCAATATCTTCCGTATGGATGCCAATGTTCAACGCATGGCGCAAAGCACAGACCTATTATTCTTACCATCTATCAATAAAGATCAGCTATCTGAGATGATCAAAGAGATCGTTGCGCAATACAAAGATGACGTGCCTAACGCTCCGGGTTCTATGTACATTCGCCCAACTCACATCGGCGACGAGCCAAGCATTGGTAAAGCAGCGGTTTCTTCAGAAACCTCTTTGCTTTACGTTTTATTATCACCCGTAGGGGATTACTTTGCAGGTGGTGTGAAACCATTACGCCTACTACTTGAAGAAAATGGCGCTCGCTGTGCCGCTCACATGGGCATGATTAAAAGTGGTGGTAACTACGCCAGTGCATTAGGTCCTATTGCCCGTGCTCGCAAAGAAAACAACGCCGACCAAGTGCTGTTTTGCCCTAACGGCGACGTACAAGAAACCGGTGCAGCCAACTTTATTTTAATTGATGGCAACGAAATTATTACTAAAGCCCTAGACAGCTCGTTCTTGCATGGCATCACACGTGATTCCATTTTAACCATCGCCCGCGATCAAGGCATGACCGTAACTGAACGTGATTTCACTGTAGACGAGTTAATTGAACGGGCACAAAAGCCTGGCACAGAAGCCGCGCTTTCTGGCACAGCCGCGGTATTAACACCGGTGGGCACGTTAATTCATAACGGTGAAGAGATTACCGTGGGTTCTGGCGCAGCTGGTGAAACCACGCTAAAACTGCGCCAAGCCTTGAATGACATTCAATGGGGCAAAGCCGAAGACAAATTTGGCTGGTTGCAAAAAGTGTAAGGTTTCATGCCTTCAAAAACAAACCGCAGACTTGAAAGAGGATGCGGTTTTTTTACGTTTTAGGTTTTATTTCTAATTGAGTTTATGTGCTTTATGTCATTTGAATTTATTATTATTTTTTCAGCCTTTATCGGTTTATTTCTATTATTCTATTTAACGGGCAAATACAAAATAAAGAAAAACATACAAGCCGGGCAAGATTTTTGTAAAGCCAATCAAAACAAGCCCAATGTATTTACCACATCATCCGGGTTGCAATACCAAGTATTAAAGCCAGCCAAACCTAGAGATCAGTTTATGCTGGCGAAAGCCGATTCCACTATTTGTGTGCATTACCAAGGCAGCTTGTTAGACGGCACCGTATTCGATGCCAGTCAAGATAAACCAGCCACCTTTAATTTAGATCAAATGATGCCAGGCTGGCAGGAAGGCATACAACTAATGCAAATTGGTGAAAGAACTCGATTTTTTATCCCTAGCCACCTGGCTTATGGTGAGAAAAAAGTGGGCCCAATTGAACCGGGCGCCTTATTAATTTTTGATGTAAAACTCGTCGACTTTTATTAACAAAATTGAGCTAAATCGTTTCTCTCTAATTAAAATATGCAATCCACGAATGATATAACGGAATACCCACTGTCACGTTAAACGGAAATGTGATGCCCAATGATAACAACATGGCTAGTCCGATATTTGCCTCGGGTATGGCGCTTCTTATGGCTGCGGGTGCAGCTATATAAGACGCACTGGCCAATAAGGTCGCCAGTATCAGGATCGATCCTTCTGGTAAGCCCATCATAGTACCCGCCATCAAACCAATTAGCGCAAACAACAAGGGTGTCACAATAGCAAAGCATAATGCTCGCCATTGCTTCCAAGGAAATGGTCGTAGGGTTTCGGCTGCGGTTAAACCCATCTCCAATAAAAATAATGCCAGCACGGCTTTAAACGCGCCAGTCAATAATTCGGTTACCGATGCCCCATGCAATGGCCCATACATCCAGCCAATTAGTACCCCACCGGCTAATAGGATCACACCTCGATTGGTGAGCGTCTCGTGCCATATGGCACTTTGTTTAACATGATGATCTGACGATGCTGTTTTGAAGCGGCGGTACAAAGCCAAAGACACAATAATAGCGGGCAGTTCTAACATGACTAAATACAGGGTTGTTTGCGGCCCAAAGGCAAGCTGGTTGCTTTCCACATAGGTTAATACCACCGCAAATGTGCCTGCGCTCACCGAGCCATAATGAGCCGCAATACTTGCCGAGTCAGCCCATGACAGTTTCACCACGTGCTTTAATATTGGCAGAACAAGTAACGGCAGCATGCCGCCAATCAAGGCGACAATGACAAGCTCCGCCAGCAAAGACCAGCTAATTGCACCATGTAAGGCCATGCCTCCTTTCAAGCCAATGGTGAGCATCAATAATAAACTTAACGTATCGTATGCGGCTTTGGGAATGGTCAAATCCGACTTGAGGACACCAGCAAATAAACCCAATAGAAAAAACATTACAACAATATCAGGCATGGCTTCCCACTTTTATGAACTCAAATCCGGCGCAGTATCCGCATTCTAAACACTCGTAAAAAGCACATATATCCGACCCAACTGATCGATAAACTCTGATAGTCTACAACCCAACACTTTCCTCCTAACCAAATCCATAATTCGATATTTACGATCAAATCAAACCAATTATTCGATTATACCGTACTATTAACCAGTGCTAGTCTTACACCATATCCGTGCAGTTGGAGACATTATGCGACACCTTAATTACAACCACTTATTATATTTTTGGACCGTTGCCCGTGAAGGAAGTGTCGCCAAAGCCGCAGAATCCCTAAACTTAACGCCACAAACCATCAGTGGTCAGCTTAAGGTACTTGAAGACACCATAGGTGAGCCTTTATTCCAAAGAGTGGGCAGAGGCCTTGCCATAACGGAAACAGGCCGAGTAGTAGAGCAATATGCCGATGAGATTTTTAACCTTGGCTCAGAGCTGACTCAGCGCATCAAAAGCAAACAACCTGGTGCCCCCACTGCATTTAACGTGGGCATCGTAAATTCTATTCCAAAGCTCATTGCCTACAAGATTTTAGAACCCGCACTAAAGATGGACGAGCCCATTAAAATGGTGTGCATCGAAAGTGATCTTGATTCTTTACTGGGTGACTTAGCGGTTCATAAGCTGGACTTAGTCTTATCCGATCGCAGTGTACCCACTGGTTTGAATGTAAAAGCGTATAGTCATGAGCTAGGCAGCAGTGGCATGTCTTTTTTTGGTTCAGAATCGTTAATCGAAGCATACAAAGGCGATTTCCCTCAGATATTAGATAACGCCCCTGTACTGTTGCCTTTGAATGACCACGTGATTCGTCGCAGCTTAGATGATTGGTTTGAAACCGTTGCAGTATCTCCTAATGTGATTGCTGAATTTGATGACAGCGCTCTATTAAAAGCATTTGGTGAAGCTGGAAAAGGTTTTTTTCCCGCCCCCACCGCCATGACTCGACAAGTTGAAGACATGTACCATGTAAAAGCCATTGGCGAAATTAAAGATGTAAGCGAACGATTTTTTGTCATCTCACCCGAGCGTAAATTAAAACACCCTGCCGTTGTTGCCATAACAGAGGCTGCACGATTTAGCCTCTCTTCCATTAGCCAAACCTAACGCCTTACTGTAAGTTAAAACCCCTTAAACGACGCTGCATTGCACGCTTTGCTTTGGCAAAGCTGTGCTCAATGGCTGATACACAATGCTCTCGATCCACAACATATTGAATGGCTTGGCCAGTTTTTGGAATTAAAATGAGTTCACATCGATACAACACACCATGCTGCTGTATCAATGGTAATTCTTCAATTAATAAATTAACCGATTCAATATCCTCAGAAAACCCACCTAAATGCATTGCAAAATAATGATCGATGGATTTTCCCGACTTCGAGCTAATTGAGTCACTCACATTCAAATTTAACATGCTGAATCTCCTAAAATTTACACTCATGCTACAAGCATTATCTCAATCACTTCTATCCGAAAAATATCTTGTTTCCCCTCGAACTCTTCGAACATTAAAAAAGTCTTCACAAAAGAACGAAGGACATTAACCATCAGTTTAAAGCGATTAATCGGCCTAAAATAATCGACTTTTCTTTCATCCACAGATTTCATCTAATAATATTCACGATCATTTATGTAATAAGTAGAGTCTGTATGAGTAAAGTGTTTAGAGAAATGGTGGCTCATGATGCCGCTGGAGGGATATTACTGGTATTTGCCGCTGCGTTAGCCTTAGTGCTGGCCAATAGTTCAGCTAATATTTTTTATACAGGCATGCTGGATTTACCTGTCACCATTCAATTTGGTGATTTCATCATCGCAAAACCCCTTCTGCTTTGGATCAATGACGGCCTTATGGCTTTATTCTTTTTCTTAGTGGGTTTAGAAGTTAAACGAGAAATCATTGATGGGCATCTTTCATCAAAAGAACAAATTGTATTGCCTGGCATTGCAGCCATCGCCGGTATCGCTGCCCCCGCTGTTATTTATTACGGATTCAACCATCAAGACCCGGTTGCATTACAAGGCTGGGCAATCCCATCTGCAACAGATATTGCATTTGCATTAGGTTTATTTAGTTTATTTGGAAAAAGCTTACCCATTACTTTAAAACTGTTTTTATTATCCGTTGCCATCTTTGATGACATTGGTGCGATCATCATCATTGCGATTTTTTATTCGCAAGATCTATCCACCACCTCATTGGCCGTTGCTCTGGCTGGTTTAATTGCCTTGTTTGTCTTGAATCGATTTGGGGTTAAAAAACAAGCCGCCTATATCGTGGTAGGGATCATTGTTTGGGCTGCAGTTTTAAAATCGGGTGTACACGCAACATTAGCAGGCTTCATTGTCGCATGGTTTATTCCAATGAATGTCCGTACTGAAGATGGTCATCCAATGCTGTTAAACATGGAGCACGGCTTACAACCTTGGGTCGCGTTTTTAATATTGCCAGTGTTCGCGTTTGCAAACGCAGGCGTGAATTTAATCGGTCTAAGCATGGATGCGTTATTCAACTCTGTCACTATCGGTATTGCAGCTGGGTTATTCTTGGGTAAGCAACTGGGTATTTTCGGAGCATGTTGGCTAGCCATTAAAATGGGATTAACCAGCCTGCCAAAAGGCACCACCTGGACACAACTTTACGGTGTGTGTGTGTTGTGTGGCATCGGCTTCACCATGAGTTTGTTTATAGGCACGCTCGCCTTTGAAGGGCAAACAGCTGAATACCATAACAACGTAAAACTGGGTGTGTTATTAGGGTCGGTTCTGTCAGCGGTGATGGGCGCCGTCATCATTAAAAGCAGTCAAAGTAAATAATATAAGCGGCAGTGCATCACTCCAAAAATAGCGGTCGCTTATTTAGGAATGCCCCCTTTGCCATAATTGCACAGACATAATAAAGGGCTGGAAACAGCCCTTTATTATGTTCAATCCTGTTAAGGGTGCTCGCTATCTAGTTGCTTGATAATCTCTTCTAGTTCAGATCGCTCAAACGGTTTTCCGATATGATCATTCATCCCAATTTTTTTATAATGAATGACCTCTTCCTGTAAAACATTGGCTGTAAGAGCGACAATAGGCAGCTCTTCTTTCGATTTGAATTTTCTAATCTCTATAGTGGCTTCCATGCCATCCATTTCTGGCATCTGAATATCCATTAATATCAGGTGGTAATGGTTACTTTTAGCCATTTCCACAGCTTGTAAACCATTATTTGCCACATCGATTTTCACCCCCAAGGACTCCAATACATCCATGGCCACCATAATATTAATATCATTATCTTCAACCAATAAAATTTCCAAGTGGGTATATTGTGTTGGTTTATCATCATGCTTCAAATTTTGATGAGATTGATCAATATTTTTATTTGAAAAACACACTTCTTCAATAAGTTGTATTAAATCGTGTTTGATTAGGGGTTTATTAATCACTGGATAGCTTAAACCCAGTGAAAGATAATCGGCATCATAGCCAGTAAAGATAATAAGGTGCTGATAATGGCTGGCATACTCTTCGACTTTGTTAATCAGCTCAAGTCCTACTAAATCTGTCAGCTTCCAATCCAGCAATACGACATCAAATTTTTGAGTTTGAAGTATGACCTCAGCTTGCTTAGCGTTTAACGCAGCAACCACTTTGCAATTTAATGATTCCAATACATTGATTGTTATCTCAGACGTTAGCTCATTATCTTCAACCAATAAAATAGATAAACCCTGAAAATCAACCTCATCTAATACGGGTGCTTCCAGTTCCGTAGACAATGGTAAATGCACACTGAAACATGAGCCTTCTCCTTGTACGCTATCCACTTCAATTCGGCCATGCATTAACTCGGCTAACATTTTACAAATGGTTAAACCTAATCCAGTGCCTCCATACTTTCGTGTGGTGGACGATTCAGCCTGTGAAAAACGTTGAAACAGTTTCGCTTGCTGCTCTTTAGTAATACCAATCCCCGTATCACTGACACTGAAAATCACATTATGAGCATGCTCAGTTTGGCTTTCTAACTTCACACTTAATAAGACATGACCATCACTTGTGAACTTCATGGCATTGGATGCTAGGTTCAATAGTACCTGACCAATTCTGACGGGATCTCCTTGGTAACGGGTATCAAGGCGACTATCCATATCAAAGATAAATTCTAAGCCTTTTTCTGTGGCGCTTCGCCCCACCATGGTTTTTACGTTATCGAGTAATTGATGAAGTTGGAATGGTATGGATTCTATGGGTAATTTTTTTGATTCAATTTTAGAAAAATCAAGAATGTCATTAATAATGGTGGTTAATGATTTAGCAGAAAACTTAAGTTTATCTAGGTATTTAGCTTGTTGACTATCAAGCTTTGTTTTTAACGATATT
>CAJXIT010000024.1 GCA_913054055.1 uncultured Thalassolituus sp. | reverse complement strand
AGTTAAATATTGGCTAATATCAGCCAAAGGGGTAACACAATATTCTTATGCATCAGTTATCGGCCGGATTCATAATTTCTTCAAGCTTCTAATGGCAATAAATTGAGGCGTGAAGCCTTGCCACGCTTAGGTTACAATCACCGTCTTTGTGACCAAAATTAAGGCTTATTGTGGCTGAACATCTTCCAAATCCTATGGCTTCCCGCTTTCGCGGCTACCTTCCAGTGGTGGTTGACGTAGAAACAGCCGGATTTAACGCTAAAACAGACGCACTATTAGAAGTCGCCATGGTCATCATGGATATGGATGAACGAGGCATGTTAACCCCAGGCCCTTCCATGTCAGCCAACATCGAACCTTTTGAAGGGGCTAATCTAGAGCAAAGCGCTTTAGATTTTACCGGCATCGACCCTGATGACCCTGCCCGTGATGCACAGGATGAGCAAACGGCCTTGGCCGCCATGTTTAAATCCATTCGTAAAGCCATGAAAGTGAAAGGCTGTAAACGCGCCATCTTAGTGGGCCATAACGCCCATTTTGACCTTGGCTTCATTAACGCAGCCATCGAACGCCATGATATGAAAGGCAGTCCTTTCCACCCGTTTTCATGTTTTGATACAGCAACGTTGGCAGGTTTAGCCCTTGGCCACACGGTTTTAGCTCGCTCTTGTAAACTTGCCGATATCGACTTTGATAACAAAGCCGCACACAGTGCGCTTTACGACACCGAAAAAACCGCTGAATTGTTCGCCTTAATCGTTAACCAATGGAACCGTATGGGTGGCTGGGAATGGGCTGAACGCAAGCACATGAAACAAGAACGCTACTCCCTAGAAGACGAGGATTGATCGAAAGGATCTTTCACCATAGGTTAGTCTGATTAAAGCCTGAAGTATGAACGTACTTTGGGCTTTTTTGTGTCTGCCAACGCCCCTTTTACCCATGAAAAACCCCTGCTCTTATATCTGTATATTCTAATATTAGAATATTTTAATATTCCATTTTTATATGAGCATTCGCTAAAATAGCAGCCACTTTATATATCAGACTTTTTTATTATGCTTGAAGCCTTTCAAAACGTCCCTTACACATCCGTATTAATCGGTGGTGCGCTCATCGGTATTTCATCGGTTTTACTGTTTTTATTTAATGGTCGCATCGCCGGTATTTGCGGCATGGCATTTTCATTAATGGCCACCAGTCTTGATAAAAACATCTGGCGCATTGTATTTTTAATAGGCTTAGTGGGCGGCAGCTTGCTGTATCACTTTTTAACGGGGGTTGAATATCCGCCTGCACCTAACACCTCTTTGCCCCTGCTAATCCTTGCGGGTTTATTAGTGGGTTATGGCACCTCTTTAGGTAATGGCTGCACCAGTGGCCATGGCATTTCTGGTTTAGCCCGTTTATCGCCCCGCTCTTTAGTCGCTACCCTCACATTTATGGGCAGTGCCATTATGACTCTGTACATTGCAAAACATCTTTTGGGAGCGGCCATATAATGATTAAGTTATTCATCGCACTATTAAGTGGTTTATTATTTGGTGCAGGCTTAGCCGCATCGGACATGAACAACCCTGAACGAGTTCAAGGCTTTTTGGATCTATTCGGAAATTGGGATCCGGCATTAATGTTTGTGATGGGTGGCGCTCTGGCCATCGCCGTTCCATGCTTTCAAATTATTTTAAGTAAACGCCACACTCCGCTTTTAGCAAAACGTTTTTACTTACCTTTAAACAAAGCCATAGATAAAGACCTAATACTGGGTGCCATATTATTTGGTATGGGCTGGGCCATTGTGGGTTACTGCCCAGGGCCAGCACTGGCGGCCATTGGTTATGGTTACACTGACGTATTTATTTTTGTGGCGGCCATGTTGATCGGCGCTAAAGCCCATCAACTACAGAATAAATAAAGTTCAATTCTCTGAACTAGGTGAGGGTGAGCCTTATCATCGAGACAAAGCCCCTTCCCCTCATACCCGCGCACGCGGGTATCCATTCCTCAGTGATCAAAACCTTTATTACGCATTTCGTGATATACCAGACAGCGCCTTGGGCCTGCTTAGGACAAACCACCTCAGTTCCGGAATGACGCTCAATAACAGGGTTAAGTAACGACCGACTAACAACAGACACAAAAAAGCCCAAAGCATTTACACACTTTGGGCTTTTTTATACGCTAAATGCAACCTTAGTTACGCCTAGCCGCTAACAATAGCGATTAAAGCTTGTCAGATTCGCCAGCAAGATACTTAGCAACGCCTTCTGGAGATGCGTCCATACCTTTATCGCCTTTATTCCAACCTGCAGGGCAAACTTCGCCGTGCTCTTCGTGGAACTGAAGCGCTTCAAAAATACGGATAAGCTCGTCCATGTTACGGCCTAATGGTAGGTCGTTAACGATTTGAGAGCGTACGTTACCTTCTTTATCGATGATGAATGCACCACGGAAAGCAACGCCACCGTCAGATTCAACGTCGTATGCTTTACAGATATCGTGAGAGATATCAGCAGCCAAAGTGTATTTAACGGGACCAATACCACCTTCGTTGATTGGGGTGTTTCTCCAAGCGTTATGAGAGAAGTGAGAATCGATAGAAACACCGATTACTTCTACGCCAAGTGCTTTGAAAGCATCCATACGGTGATCAAGTGCGATCAGCTCAGATGGGCAAACAAATGTGAAATCTAATGGGTAAAAGAAAACTAAACCGTACTTACCTTTGATGTTTTCAGATAGCGAGAATTCATCAACAATTGTGCCATCGCCCAATACTGCAGCTACTGTAAAATCAGGGGCTTTTTTACCTACTAATACGCTCATTTAATGCTCCATTTTTTGTTGTTACTGTGGCGACACCACAGGGATAAAATTCAGGCTAAAGCCTAGAATGACGGGTATGATACAATGCTCAAAAACTAAATCCTACCGTTTTTGTCGGATAATATGCGTCAGTTGAACAGACCAAGCATAGACTGAAAATTGCGAGCCACAAGAATAAACAAGCTGAATATGACCAATCCATTAAAGCGCTTAAATTCTGACCAAATACTGGGGGTCGCCATTGCCATCTCGGTGATCATTCACCTCATTGTATTGGCCGTGATATTTTTTCAACCGGATACTCAGCAACAATCTTCTTTAGGCAAAGGTCAGGTAATTTTATTAGAGCATGTGGCCAATCAACCCACAAAAATCAGTGATCACACACAGGATACCCAAGCAGCCAGCCAAAAGTCAGATAATGCTCAAACCACAGGTATCAATGGCAAACAAACACAACCCATTGAAAACATGAGTCAGCAAACGTTACAAATTAACAGCCCACACCTTGAAACACGAAAAGCCCAATCTACCAGTAATAAAGGCGCGTTAGCGGATCAGTCAGGTAAAGACGCCACCCCACAAACCCGTTACCGACAGTTAGTGACACAGCACTTATTAAAGAAAATTAAAAATGCCCCTAACCAAGGCCAAGCCATCGTTCATTTAAACATTTTAAAAATGGGCATTGCCACAAGAGTCGATATTCAATTAATCAGTGGCCCGAAGCGTTATCAGCAATGGCTGAATCGACAGGTATTAAATGCTAATCCCCTGCCCCCTTTCCCAAGCGACATAAAAAAAGCCAGCTTAAAGCTGGCCATTAAAATTTCACATCAAACGGAGCAATAACGTCCTAACTCTTTACGTACGCATATTATCCGTTGGCATACCACTGTGAAGCCGCATTAAATTGTCCGGTTGTAAAATCGCATCTCGCTCTGCTTCTAAGAAAAACTGAACACGATCATCAATGGGGTCTTTGCTGTATTTCTGAGCAAGGCCAAGGTAGTCGGTAAAATGACGGGCTTCAGACTTTAATAATGATAAATAAAATTTCTCAAGCTCTTGATCCAAATGGGGTGCAATTTTATAAAAGCGTTCACATGACCTGGCTTCGATGATGCTGCCAATGATTAAGTTATCAATTAAGATTTCTTCATTGGTTTTACGAATGAATTTAGCCATCTTTGATGCATAAGGGCTTGCCTTTAACGGTAAGTATTTAATATCACGTTGCCTTAATATTTTCATCACTTGTTCAAAATGCACCAACTCTTCTCTGGCCAGTCGTGACATTTTATTTAAAACATCCACCTTATGTGGGTTCCGAGACATTAAGGTCATGGCAGACTGGGCCGCTTTCAATTCATTAGCAGCATGGTCAATTAAAATGGTCTCTGGGAATTTAAGGGCAGCTTCAACCCACTCATCAGGGGTGGCACACAGCAAATAATCCAATACAGGCTGCATTAATTCTTCAACAGTTTTGGCCATGGGTACTCATAAAATCTAGGTAACAACAAAGCAAGTATTATAACGAATGAATGGCTGCAAAGTAAGCAAGCTATACTAGTCTTAAATGACTAACAGTCTATTTAACAGGAGGGTGCCAGGGGCAATGCTCAATTTCCAACGCCTTCTTAGATTAGCCCTTATAACCATAGCTATGGGTACTCTATCGTCATATTCTCATTCAAGCCCTTTTCTTGTAGATCACAGTATCACCCACAGATTGTCCACGGAAGTGGAGTATCTACTGGACCCAAGCAGTACTTTAAACCTTGAACAAGTCAAAACATCTGATAACTGGTCTCACATCACCAGCAGCAATATTAACTTCAGTTTTCGTCCCGATGCACTATGGCTAAGATTCTCATTAACGGTCAAACAACCCGACGACTACATATTACACATTCCCTACCCACTCATTGATTACCTAGATAACTATAGCTTCGTAAATGGCGTGCCATTACCGCCAATTAAAACCGGCGACGCAAGAGCATTCGAGAGCCGAGTAGAAAAATACATTGATTTCGTTTTTCCTTACTATTTACAGCAAAACGATGTACTGACTGTTTATTTACGAGCATCAACAAGCGGCTCACTTGATATCCCCATTGATATCACAAGCAAGAAGATATTCACCGAGGCTGAACGAGCCAATAACTTTTTCAGAGGGTTTGTAAGCGGTATTTTATGGTTAATGCTTTTTTATAACTTTTTTATTTTTGCAGCCATAAAAGACAGAGTGTATTTATTCTATGTGATTCATATTTTTGCCTGCATGGTAACATCCTATGCCTATGATGGTTCCGCATTTCAGTATCTTTGGCCAAATACTCCTGAACTCAATAGTAAAGTTTTTCCCATATTTAATGGTTTGATACAAGCTACCAGCATTATTTTTATGCTTGAATTATTACAAGTATTAAAAACTCAAACCTGGTATCGAACCTATTTTTTGGGTTTATTAAGTATCGTATCGTTTTTTCCAATCTTAGGTGCCATTCTTCCGTATTCAAAAATAGTACCGGTAGAAGTATTGTTTTCATTACTGGTTAATGGCTCGGCAATGATACTGGGGATTTCACTGTCCATAAAAGGAAATCGATCGGCACAGTATTTTACTGTGGCCATTTCACTATTTATGGTTGGATTAGTCAGTAGTAACTTAAAAAGCTTAGGTTTAATGCCTAACAACTTTTTCACGCAGCATGTTTATCAAATAGGATTCTTTATTGAAATGGTTGTGCTTTCTTTGGCATTGGCCCAAAGAATTGATGCGGCAAAAAAAGATCTGATTCAAGCTCAAAACGACAACATCATTAACTTGAATCGTTACAAAAAACTTTACAGCGAATCTGTTTCCGGTAACTTTCAGATAAATAAAACCGGAAAGGTTATGTCTGTTAATAATGCTTTCTGCCGTATATTGGGTTTTGACAGCATCCAAGCACTTATGAGTTCTGACATATCGAAAAACATATCTGACATTTCAGTGGATCACAGCGTGCCTAACAAACTCATGAAAATCATGAAGAAAAAAGGTGAACTGGTGGATTTTGAAGATCAAGTAAAAGACAAGTCCGGAAAGTGTAAATGGGTTTCTCTATCCATGCGCCCAGTACTTTCCCATGATGATCAAATTGAATATTTTGAAGGGTCCATGATTGATATTTCAGAACGTAAAGATAATGAATATTTAAGAGATCAGGCCATAAAAGACAAAATGAACACCCTAGAGCAACTCATAGTAGGTATCTGTCATGAACTCAACACACCTCTTGGCTCATCCATTACTGGCTTAAGCCACATTAAAGACCTAATAAACAACCTTGCCCATTCGTTTGAAGATAAAAAGCTCACACAAGCCATTTTCAAAGATATTCTGACCGATGAAATTGACTCCCTTCAATTCACAGAAAAAAACCTGATTCGTATACGCGATCTAATCAAACAATTTAAACATATATCGGTCAATCAATTAGACTACCAAACATTTAACGCTCGCTTATACGAAACCATAGAAAATGGTTTAGAGCTCAGTAATGCCTTACTGAAAGAAAAGAAAGTCACTACAACAATAGACTGTGCAGAAACACTGCAGCTCACCAGCTATAACCAAGCCATCAGCGAAGCCATTCATCAGCTGGTAAGCAATAGCCTTGATCACGGGTTTTCAAAAGATACAAATCACAGTATTTATATCTCAGCAGGCATCCAAGACAACACCGTTTTTATAGAATATCAAGACAATGGCACAGGGCTTTCTAACACAGGTCAAAAAGAACTATTCAATCCGTTTTATACCACCATGCGTGGCAGTCAAGGAAAAATTGGATTAGGGATGTATTTAACCTATAACATCATTACACAACTGTTAAACGGGAAAATTGAAATGCTTGATGCTGAAGTGGGAATGAAATTAAAGTTATCTTTCCCGGTTGTAATCAACACTTAGCCAATACCAGATATCACTCCCCAATATCTTCATTCCAAAGCTCAGGGTTATTTTCGATAAAGCTTTTCATTAACGCTTTGCATTCTTCATTATCATCAATGGTGACATTTACACCACGGGACTTTAAATAAGTCTCAGGGCCAATGAAGGTTTTATTTTCACCCACCACCACATTTTTAATTCCATATAATAAAATAGCGCCACTGCACATATCACAAGGAGAAAGCGTTGAATACAGTGTGGCTTTTTTATAATCCGCCGCTTTGATTCGACCTGCATTTTCAAAGCAATCCATTTCAGCATGCAAAACGCTGCTGCCCTTTTGTACTCTTTGATTATGACCCCTACCGACTATTTTGCCATCAATGACCAAAACAGAACCAATTGGAATACCACCAGCGTTTAAACCTGCTTTAGCTTCATCGATAGCAGCCTTTAAATATTCATCCATTCGCTTCTCTCATTGTTTCGCACATAAATTAAATATAGCAGCAGAATGGATTTTAGTGAGGGGAACGGTTCTGAGTGTATCAGAAGAGTTGATTACATCGGCCGTTGTTAAACGGCCTGCATGAGAGGTTAATTAAAGAGTATGTCTTTAATTGAGCTATTAAAGTCGCCGTGCTCTCTTAAATAGGCTGATATTAAGCGATTAGTGGCCGGCACCAGTGAGTCGATGGTTTTGATCGAAATGCCATCGACAATCGTGCGAATTTCAGGCATGAGAATAGACTTTTCTTTTTCGTCACACAGGTCGCGTAAAGCATGGATTACCTGCACCGCTTGAGAACGATTTTGAATAAGTTGTAAGTTTCCAGTGGTCATGGTGTGTCTCACCGTTTGTTGTTTTATCTATTCTGGCTGAAAAATGGCTAGCTGAAACTACGACTATAGATATAAATGTATAGGAGAAAGGTGATGGCGCTCACAACATTGAATGCTTATGAGGTAATATTTGATCGTAAAAGAAAGGTTAAGAAAAGATTGGTCGGAACGGGGGGATTTGAACCCACGACCCCTTGCACCCCATGCAAGTGCGCTACCAGGCTGCGCTACGCTCCGACTAAAAATCACACAGCTGATGCGCTGTCTGATTTGGCAGAAAACTATATAACAAGCACGCATTTTTGAAAAGTTTTTCTATCCAATGATAAAGGATAAAAGAGAAAGCATAAGCTGGTTAATAATCACTCAGATTAATCTACTTGCCTTCGAAACGGCGCGAATCATAATTCTTAAAAACTTTATTAGCAGAATAAACCTGTCCGCTCATGGCAATATAACTGCCCGGTTGCGCCATACTGAACGCCCCCACTGCTGTGCCAATATTAAACACGGCATCTGTATTAGAAAATGCAGCGGGTTGCATGGCACCGGTAAAAATAATGACCTTATTGTGTTCACCAATGAAATTGGCACTATCCACCATGGTGTCTGTTCCGTGCGTGATTAATACATAATCAGCATCGCTTGCTGCTATGGCTGCTTTTATATTTTCACGGTCTTCGTCAGTAAGCTCTAAACTGTCCTTGCGGCAAATCTCTTTAAGTTCAAATTCAAAATTTACATTCATGGCCGTTAAAATATCAGCAGCCACTGGATCACCCACTTGAAACTCACTGAGTGCATCAAAATACACCTTATCAAGTGTGCCGCCAGTGGTTAACACCAATAATTTATCCATAATTTTTCCTTAATGCCTAACCACAAAAAAACCGTAAACCCAGTATATATAGGCTTACGGCTTTTACCAAATACGCTCGAAAGGTATTTTAAAGTTGATTAATCAACAAACAAATCTGTGTACAGTTTCTTGCAATCAGGATCATGCTGATAACCAATAAAATCTGTTACGCCCCGTTCTTTTAGCAACTGTTCATCAATCAATAACTCACCTGTTAGCTCTTTGCTGTCAGTGGTTAAAATTTCATAAGCCGCATCTGCCATGATCGCAGGGGTTCTTGATACAGGTAAAATCGCTGCACCCGCCTCAAATTCAACCGCTGAAGTGGCGATAGTCGTTTGTGGCCATAGTGAGTTAACCGCGACACCGACACGACGAAACTCTTCAGCTAAACCAAGGGTCAACATAGACATGCCATACTTACTAATGGTGTAAGGAATGTAAGGTTTCATCCATTTTTTATCCATGTTCAATGGCGGAGAAAGATTAATGATGTGGCCGTTTTCAGATTTCTCTAAATACGGTAACGCCAACTGCGAGCACAATAGAACCGCACGAGTATTAATTTGATGCATCAAATCAAAACGCTTAATGGGTGTTTTAGCTGCAGGGGTTAAACGAATGGCACCTGCGTTATTAATAACCGCGTCAATGCCACCAAATTTTTCCGCCGCTTGTTTCAATGCCGCTTCTACATTTTCTTCATCACGCACATCAACCTTAATGGCCAAGGCTTGCCCCCCTGCAGCCACCACTTCTTCCGCAACCGAATGAATGGTGCCTGGAAGTTTAGGATGTGGTTCATCTGATTTTGCAGCAATGATGATATTGGCGCCGTCTTTGGCACACTTTAAAGCGATCTCTCTGCCGATGCCGCGACTGGCACCGGTAATGAATAGGGTTTTGCCTTTTAAATCTGCCATGCCTGATGACTCCGTTATTCACACTAATAAAAACAAAAGCACTATATTACGTGGTAGATGTAGCTGAACAGCGCAATTTAATGATTCTTAGTAACAGCTAACTAGCTTATTTGAACAAATAAATATAACTAGACCATTAATAAGTTTTATTAATCAATAGAATTAACACCATATTTGAAACAATCAAACCCAAATACAGCAAGAATGTTCTATTGCCCTAATCACCCTTTTCAACCAAACTAGACTGATTAGTCGGTTAAGCATTTTTTAACCACATCCAATATCCATATTAATGCGTAAACCACATGGTTGACGAGTTGAAGCAAAACCACCATGTGCCAAGCAAACATTAGGGAACGGAGCCGTTATGAGTAAACGGGATATTATCTTAGAAGCCGCCCTAGGCTTGTTCATAAAACAGGGATTTGAAAAAACCCCTACCTCGGCTATATCTAAAACAGCACAAGTGGCCACAGGCACTCTATTTCATCACTTTAAAACCAAAGAAGATTTAATCAGCGCCTTATATTTAGACATTAAGCTCAACCTGAAAGAACTGCTAATCACCTCAATCAATCAAGACGTTCTGTCTAATCCAGAAAACATGAATCAAGCATTCATTGAAGAGACATTTCAATCCGTTTGGTCTTCTATGATTGCTTGGGTTCTGGAAAATCCTTGTAAATTTAAGTTTTTAACGCAATTCAGCGATTCGGCACATATTAACTCGGAAACCCGTGAACGAGTAGAAAGTGCATTTTCTGAGTGGAATACCCTATTTGAAAAAGGTCAGACATTAGGTACTTTTTCAGACATGCCTGTTGAGCTGTTAGTGGGCCTTGCCACCAACCATATTTTCACAAGTTGCGAATTTTTATTGGTGAACCCCGATTTTTGGAAAAGCGAACACTTCCAACAACAACTGTTTCGTTCATGCTGGACACAGCTAACCAGTGAATCATTAGATGAATTATCCAATACACCATTTTGTTCTCAAGCTAAGAAGGAGGCTCAATAATGGGACTTTCTACCTTTAACCTTTCAACCCTATACAAACGCTCTCCTCTTAAAGTACTTACCATTGCGGTGAGTAGTATTTTTGGATTAGCCGCCTGCATGACCACTCAAACCATGAGTGATGCCAGTCAAGATAAAATACAAGCATCAAAACAATACGCTGATGGAAAATTCATAAATACGAATAAAACATCTGAGCAAAATCTTTCAAAAATGTGGACCGCAGGCAAAGACTTTTTATTCAACAAACATGATCGTGCGGTTCCAACATTACCCCTACCTATCAAGCCTGTTGAAATCACCTCTTTTGATTTAAGCGACTCAAAAGCATTACGTTTCACCCGCCTAGGTCATTCATCCATGATGATACAAATCAGTGGAAAAATAGTATTAACCGACCCTGTTTTCAGTGAACGTACATCCCCTGTGCAATGGGCAGGACCAAAACGTTTTCATCCTGTGCCTTTAAATATTGACGATTTACCTGAAGTAGAAGCGGTGGTCATTTCACACAATCATTTCGACCACTTAGACCAAGGCAGCATTAATCAATTAAAAAACAAGGTAAACCACTTTGTGGTGCCATTAGGCATTGGACAAACGCTTTTAAACTGGGGAGTGGCAGCAGATAAGATTACTGAACTGGATTGGTGGGATGCCATCAAATTTAATGATATCGAACTTGTGGCCACCCCTGCTCAACATTTTTCTGGGCGCGGCCTGTTTGATCGAGATGAAACCCTTTGGGCATCATGGGTGATACGTAACTCAGATCACGCTTTATTTTTCAGTGGTGATACCGGCTACTTTGATGGCTTTAAGCAAATCGGAGAAAAATACGGCCCGTTTGATTACGCCTTTATGGAGTGCGGCGCCTACAACCAAATTTGGCGCGACATTCATATGATGCCTGAAGACACCATGCAAGCCTTTAAAGATATCAACGGCAAAGTATTAATACCCGTTCATAACGGTACCTTTGATTTATCAACGCACGCGTGGTTTGACCCATTTTTACAAATTGAAAAACTCGCACAAGAAAATAACGTCACGCTTATGACCCCAGTCATGGGAGAGATCATAGACAAACAACACACGTTTATTAATTATGCCTGGTGGGAACCTTACCTATCAGAAGAAGCCAAAATCAGCTTGAAAAAGATGCGAGAACTAGAATTGGTGAAAGCCTCTACAGTGGTTGAAAATCAATTAAATTAATCCCATCAAATTTTAACAAACAAGACCATTGTATTTACCCGTTAGAGTTACTACTCTAGCGGGTAAATCAAAATATAAAAAAACATAATTCTAATAATAAAACTCACACAGCCAAATGCCCTTTCAAGTGATTGAAAGATACAAGGAGGCAACATGATTAGCTTTGAATTAAACGGCCAAACCGTTCAAGTAGATGCAACACCCGACACTCCACTTTTATGGACAATTCGAGACCACTTGAACCTAAAAGGTTCTAAGTTTGGTTGTGGCATGGGCTTATGTGGCGCATGCAGTATGCTGCTTGATGGCGAATCCACTCGTACCTGCATCCTGCCAGTATCAGCAGTACAAGGCCGAAAAGTGACAACCATCGAAGGCATTGGCAACCCAGACATGTTATCGACTTTACAGCAAGCTTGGGTGGATGCTAGCGTGCCACAATGTGGTTATTGCCAAAGCGGGCAATTGGTAAGTGCCACTGCTTTATTGAGCAAAAATAATAACCCAAGCGATGAAGAAATTGACAACGCCATGAGCGGTAACATTTGCCGTTGCGGTACTTACCCAAGTATTAAAAAAGCCATCAAACAAGCCGCTAAAGACATTAAAAGCGGTAATGGTCGCCTACAAGCAGTTTCGCACTACGACCCATCAAACACCAACAACATGACGCAGGAGGCTTAATCATGGCGACTTTAATAGAAAAAGATTTAATCGATAGCAAAACCAATATCAGCACTTCACGTCGTAATTTTTTAAAAAATTTGGCCAGTGGTGGCTTGGTTGTCGGCCTGCCATTAACAGCATGCGCCTCTGCCCCGTTACCGGGTGAAAATAAAAATGCACTGCAACCCAATGCGTTATTACAAATCACCAGCGATAACACCATAAACTTCTATTTGCCACGCTCTGAAATGGGACAAGGTACCTATACAGGTTTAACCACTATTGTTGCGGAAGAATTAGACGTGCACCCAAGCAGCATTAACGTCATTAATGCAACGGCTCATGATGATTACAAAAACATAGAGTACGGCATACAAGTAACGGGGGGCAGCAACAGTATTCGTACTCACTTTTTGCCTTTGCGTCACCTTGCAGCCAATACTCGCTTAGTGATTCGCCAAGCCGCATCGCAACAACTCAAACAACCGTTAGCAAGTATACAAACGGATGATGGAAAAATTGTAGTTAACGGAAAAGCACTGCCCTACGGTGAGTTTGCCGACTTTGCCAACCAACTGGAGTTTCCAGAAGACGCGCCTTTAAAAGATAAAAGCCAATTTAAATACATGGGGAAAAATGCACCTCGCTTAGATGGCCTAGCAAAATCCACCGGCACAGCAGAATTTGGTATGGATGTGGATTTTGAAGGTTTACATCGCGCAGCACTTAAACGCTGCCCAGTATTTGGCGGCACAGTTAAATCGCTCAATGCCGATGACGCTAAAAAAATGCCCGGCGTTAAATCGGTTGTGCAAATTCATAATGGTGTGGCCGTGATTGCTGATCATTATTATCAAGCGAAAAATGCATTACCTAAATTAAAGATTGAATGGGACCGACCAGAAACCCTATCTAAATTTTCGTCTGACTCAACCGCAGCCGACAATGGCAAAGGCTGGTTTAAAACAGCACTAGACAGTGACGAATCCACCAATGCCTTTGAACAAGGTGATGGTTTAGATGCACTTAAACTTGCGGACACGGTTGTATCCGGAGAGTACTGGGCACCATACCTTGCCCACGCCACCATGGAGCCAATGAATTGCACCGCGAAATTAGACGGCGACAAACTCGAGCTTTGGGTCGGCAGCCAAGCCCCTGATCTTGCTAAATTTGCGGGTGCATATTATGCCGATGTGCCAAAGGATAACGTGACTGTACACAGCACCTTTTTAGGCGGTGGCTTTGGTCGCCGTAGTGCAACAGACTTTGTGGCTGAAGCGGCTGCCATTGCTAAAGCATCTGGCCTTCCCATTCAATTAGTATGGAGCCGTGAAGACGACATGCAATTTGATGTGTATCGCCCCGCTGCCATGGCCAAATTTAAAGTGGGCTTAAACAAAGAAGGTTTAATCGACAGCTGGACCGTGAAACGTTCTGGCCCACAAATCATGCCTTACACCTTAGATAATATCGTAGATGGCGTGATGCCAAGCTTTTTACCCAATGGCATGGTGGACTGGATGAGTAAAGCCGGCTACAGCATTTTTGATAGCCTAACCGTTGACCATGCCAGCGTAGAGGGATTATACGAAGATTACGATGCCAAACATAAATCATCAGACCACGTTACCGTCGACCCAGGTTTACCCCTAGGCTACTGGCGCAGCGTTGGCCACTCTTACAGCGGTTTCTTTAAAGAAAGCATGATGGATGAAATTGCAACGTTGCAAAAACAAGATGCGGTTGAATATCGACTTAAGCATTTAACCAGCAATCCAAAATTAGCAAACACATTAAAAGTGGCGGCTAAAACCGCGGGCTGGAAGCAACCTTTACCTAAAGGCCATTTCCACGGTGTGGCCACCCACGCATCATTCAGTTCGTTTGCATCACAAATCACAGAAGTATCTGTGAAAAATGGACAACTACATATTCATAAAGTGGTTTGTGTCATTGACTGCGGTTTAGCAATCAACCCTGACATTGTAAAAGCGCAAATGGAAAGCGGCATCATTTATGGATTAACCGCTGCCCTATATGGCGAAATCACATTAAAAGACGGCGCCGTGCAGCAAAGCAATTTCCATGACTACCCTGCTTTACGCATAAACGAATCACCCGAGATTGAAGTGGTAATCATTGACAGCGATGATGCTCCTACAGGTGTAGGCGAACCGGGATTACCCCCGATCGCAGCCGCCATCTCTAATGGTATTTTTGCAGCAACCGGCAAACGTTTGCGCAGCTTGCCGTTGAAAGTTTAAACCTTCTGAGAAGCTTAGAATGAATATATTCTAAGCTGATCGGCCAGAGGGCTGGCCTCGTACGAGCGCAGCCCCTGCGCGATAAAGCAGGGAAAAATTGATACTTAAAAAGCCTAGAAAACGCCCAACAGGCCACAAACAACATGCAATAAAAATAGGAAAATAATAAACCATGCAAGGCTCACAATTAGATGTATTAAAAGGTTGTTTGTCGTGCCTACAAAACGGTGAACACATCACTCTGGTCTCGGTTGCAAAAACTTGGGGCACGTCCCCTCGCCCAGTGGGATCACTGCTCGCGGTTAGTTCAAGCGGGTTATTTTTTGGCAGTGTCAGCGGCGGCTGTGTCGAAGAAGATTTAATCGAACAACTGAAAAACACACCAGCTACTTTCCCCCATTTAATCATTTACGGTGAAACCGAAGCGCAACGCCATCACTTTGGTTTACCTTGTGGTGGCGCACTGCAATTAATTGCAGAGCCTTTAAATGATATTGAAGAAGTGAAAAACCTGATTCAAGCGATCGAAACCCGTAAAACCCTGCTTCGCACCGTTTCAATTAATCAGAATCAAGTTTCACTGATCCCTTGGCATCAACAAGAACCCTTACTGACCACACAAAACAACCAAAGCAGTGGGCAGTGGCAAAACGTATTTGGCCCCACATGGCGCTTAATGATAATTGGTGCCGGAGAAACCGGACGTTTCTTAGCCGAAATGGCGGAAGGTTTAGGTTACGAAGTTTTGATCAGCGACCCAAGACCTGAATACCGAAAAAACTGGCCGCTAAAACACATCGAGTTATTAGAAGGCTTTCCTGATGACATCATACAATCTTTAAACATTGATCAGCGCACCGCCATCGTAGCCGTTGCCCATGATCCTAAAGTGGATGACATGGCACTGCTGACGGCTTTAAAAAGTGATGCCTTTTATATTGGAGCATTGGGGTCTAAATCAAACAACCAACAACGCAGAGAACGCCTTTTAGAACACTTTGATTTTACCCAACAAGAAGTTGATCGCTTGCATGGCCCGGTAGGATTAAACATAGGCAGCAAAACGCCGGCTGAAATTGCCCTTTCCATACTGGCTGAAATCACGGCCATTAAAAATGGTATACAACCCTCAAAAGCCATTGAGCAAAAAGCACTACAGCAAAGTGCCACCCAGGTGTGCAGTTTATAATGCCTGACAAAATGCATGGACAAAAGATCACAGCTATAGTGTTAGCCGCCGGACTCGGCAGCCGTTTTGGGGGGGATAAACTTTTGGTACCCATAGCCAGTCCAAATCATTCAAGTAACCAACAAGCCCTTGGTTTAATCAGCGCATTGAATGTCAAACCTCATGTGGAAGATGTACTGTGCATTGTGAAACCCAACGACAAGGCTCTGAAAGAACTGCTGCATATGAATGGTTTTCGCACCGTTGATAATCCCGACTATGAAAAAGGGTTAAGTACCAGCATTACAACCGGTATCCGTGCACTAACTCATTGTGCAACCCAATCTCACTATATGATTTGCTTAGGGGATATGCCTTATATCTCAGCTGCCACTTATGAAGCACTCACACTTGCCTTCAAGCAAGGACTGGAAAAACAATCCAAGCTTATTATTCGCCCTGTTTTGGCAGTAAGCAATCAAGCGGGCCACCCTGTGATATTTTCCCAAGGTTATCAGCAAGATTTACAAGAATTAACCGGTGACGACGGAGCCAAACCCATTATTAAACGTCAGGGTTTTACACCTGTTCTAGTGGATGATTCCGGCATATTGGCAGACATAGACGTCAAAGAAGATATTCGATCATGAAAACCAATGCAGACGTTTTAAACACACTAAAAAATTACCCTGAACCAGCTAAAACTGTTTTATTAAACATACGTAATTGGATTGACGACATTGCCCAACAGGATAAATTAAGCGAAGTGGAAGAAACCTTTAAATGGGGAGAACCCGCCTATCTAGTGAAACAAGGTTCAACTATTCGCATGGATTACAATCGTAAATACGAAGGAAAAGTCGCCCTGTATTTCAACTGCAAAACCCAATTGATTAATACGTTTAAAGAAGTGTATTCAAATGAATTTGAATACCAAGGTAACCGATTAATGCTTATTGATCTAAACAAACCCTTGCCTGAAGCCAGCATTAAACACTGCCTGAGCCTTGCCCTTAATTACCACAATCTTAAACATTTGAAACTTTTGGGTGCATAACACCATTGGATCGTGCACGGGGTGCGCTCGTACGATGTCTGTAGCATGCCCCCTTTGCGAAGCAAATGTTTTGGGTACCCCTGACCGATATCAATCCCTCACCGATATTAATTCAAGCACCTCCATCACCCACAACACAACTTCATAAAATGGTTCAGCGGCTAACTCACTTCAACATATCTGAATATTCAGATGTCATATTCAAATCAACCCCATGCCCCCAGCCGGGAACATGAATCGCACTGGCAGTATATTCAATATCCGATCCTTGCAATACATGATGATCAAATAGATAAAGGGTTTTATCTTCCCCTTTCAAGCACGCTTGGTTGTAAGCTTCAGCTTGTTTCA
Organism: uncultured Thalassolituus sp.; assembly: GCA_913054055.1. Lineage (GTDB taxonomy): Bacteria > Pseudomonadota > Gammaproteobacteria > Pseudomonadales > Oceanobacteraceae > Bermanella. The sequence continues at coordinate 520 of CAJXIT010000024.1, read as the reverse complement.
TCACGTTAATATTCAACACTTTGTATTGTTCAAATTTGTCTGAACCGTGTCGCCCTTCTAGCATTTTTTTCACAATATGCGGAGCAAGCACGCCAGCGGTTGCATTGTTACCACCAAAGCCTTTTGAATTTAAAAAGGCCACATCAATTTCATCTGTTTGAATGCGTTTATGATCCATTAAAATATCTAATTCACTGTGCTGCACATCATCGGCAATATGATCAATGGATTGAATGCCTGGAATCACGCCGTATTGCCAAGTGCCTAATGCCGCAATTAATTGATCACCTGAAGACGTACCTAATGAATGACCCACGTAGTTTTTAATCGCCGTAACAGGCCAGTTTTTTATACCAAATTTTTTTGCGCTTTCATTTAAAATTTCTGATTCAGATACGCGATTTTGCGGAGTTCCCGTTCCATGCGCATGCATGTATGAACGCTGAATGCCCCGCTCACCCAGTAAGCTACGGGCTGACGCCAATGCCTTTGCAACGGTTATCCAATTACCTAACCCAGG
>CAJXIT010000023.1 GCA_913054055.1 uncultured Thalassolituus sp. | reverse complement strand
CCATGATGGTTCGGCATTGATCGTATTTTTCAGCAATGCATTAGAAGCAACCCAAGAAAAAGTGGCCGCTGCTGGGGCGGAAATTAATAAGCAAATATTTTCATTTCCAGGCGGACGCCGTTTTCACTTTTTAGACCCGTGCGGGAATGAATGGGCGGTTTGGTCAGATAGTTAATTAACAGCTAGCCATAAACAAAAGCACAAATAAAAATGCCATATAGCTTGACTGCTATATGGCATTTTTTTGGAGGGAGGTGGTCTTCTAGGGTAATGCGAGCACTCTAAGTTTTACCACTTAGCAAAGTGGTCTTCACAAAAACCGGTGGCACCTTCAATTTTATGTTCTTTACCCATTTTGTCTTTAATCGTTCCATAAAAACGACCAAATAATTGTGTAAAATTACTGGCAATAAACCCTGCATTAATTTTTTCTTTGCGTTCCCCTTCAGGCTCAAAACGCAAATCAATCAATCCATCGCTTGTACTGACTTGCCAGCTGCTATTGCGATCACGACGATCAAAGGTGAATCGAGCGCGATCCAGTTTGATCAATTCGTTATTAATCCATAGGCCGTTTTCAGTGTCACTGGTTTCGTTCACACCAGCGGCTAGGTTAAATCCAATCTTGGTGCCGTCGGCGGTTTTGCAGCTTAAGCTGCTCCATAACCAAAACGTTTCACGGCGCATGTAGCCACATGACCAATCCACACTGGCTAACATTTCGCTAGAATCTATTTTATTCCCTTGCCAAATTACATCGCCAGTAAAATCTAGAGCAGTGGATTTTTGGGTGAATACCCAGCCGTTATAACCCGCACGACAACATACTGGCAGTGGGTTGTATTGGTTTGTCTCATCAATATTCACATTGGCAGAAAGCTCTGTTCCCACTTTAAGATCTAATGTACGTTTACCGCTTTCAGCTTTGATGATGACTTGGTTCTTGCCACTCTTAAATGACCAGGTGCCCCCATTGGGTTGGTTGCTGGTGCTAAACCCCATGCTTAATGGTTTTAACCACGAATATTCTTTAAAGGTTTTTGTACTGGGTTGGTACACGTAAATAAAGCAATTACTTACCCACTTTAAGCTCACAATGGCAACGCCAAGAATAAAGTCGTTGCCCGTTAAACCAATAAATTGAAATTGATTAAAGCCCATCTTTTTGCGCAAGCCAGTAATGGGGTTATCCATATTATTGCGTAAATCAAAGTCTTCAAAGTTAATGCGTTCAGGGCTTGATTCAAAGAAGCCAAGGTTAACCTGGCCGTTTGAATTAATAAGTTGATTCATAATTGTTCAGTGTTCTTATGATTATTATTTTGTATATTGAGTTTACCAGTTTGTATTCTGGCCTCTAGGGCCATACAGGTCAGTTCATGGTTCAAATCATGACACTTTATTGCTTTAAAAATAGCCGTTAGCAATGACATAGAACCACAAAAGGCGTCATAGAGAATTAGGTGTTGAATACTGGTCTTGCAATGAGGTTAAATAACGCCACTTCTAAAATAAATATAAAAATAACCTGGTTGATCAAACCAGAGTTGAGGACGCTATGATTCACCAAGAAATCCATCCTGTCACGCCTGAGTGGGCTGAAAGTGCGTATTTAGATAACGCTGCATACCAAAAGATGTACCAAGCATCCATTGATGACCCTGAGGCGTTTTGGGCAGAACAGGGTAAGCGACTAGATTGGTTTACCCCTTATACAAAAATTAAAGATGTGAGCTTTGCAGAAGACGATTTACACATTAAATGGTTTTATGACGGGGTGTTAAATGTTTGCCACAATTGTGTGGACCGACATCTAGCAACCCGTGCCAATGAAAAAGCCATTATTTGGGAAGGGGATGACCCCGCCGATGATAAAACCCTTACCTACCAGGAGTTGCATTTAGCCGTTAGCCGCTTTGCCAATGTTTTAAAAGATATGGGCGTGCAAAAAGGGGATGTGGTAACGCTTTACATGCCAATGGTTGTGGAAGCGTCATTGGCCATGTTGGCTTGTGCCCGTATTGGGGCCATTCATTCGGTGGTATTTGGTGGCTTTAGCCCAGATGCATTAGCAGGTAGAGTTGAAGGGTGTAACAGTAAATGGATCATCACCGCAGACGAAGGGGTTCGTGCAGGTAAACTGGTGCCGTTGAAAGCCAGTGTAGATGATGCCTTAACTCGCTCTGGCACAGAGTGTGTTGAGAAAGTATTAATGATCAAGCGAACAGGAAACAATGTTGGCTGGGTTGAAGGGCGTGACGTGGATTACGGTCAGGCACTGAAGCAAGTGGATGATGTGTGTCCTTGCGAACCCATGAATGCAGAGGACCCGTTATTTATTTTGTACACCTCTGGCTCCACGGGCAAGCCAAAAGGCGTGCTGCATAGCACAGGTGGTTATTTGGTGTATGCGGCGTTTACCCATCAGTATGTATTTGATTATAAACAAGGGGATATTTACTGGTGTACGGCTGATGTGGGTTGGATTACCGGCCACAGCTATATGATTTATGGCCCCTTGGCCAACGGCGGCACCACAGTATTGTTCGAAGGAGTGCCTAACTACCCCGCTGTAAACCGCATGGCGCAAGTGGTTGATAAACACCAAATCAATACACTTTATACGGCTCCAACAGCAATACGGGCTCTGATGGCCCACGGGGATAAGGCCATCGAAGGCACGAAGCGTTCAAGCCTAAGGTTATTAGGAAGCGTGGGTGAGCCCATCAATCCCGAAGCCTGGGAGTGGTATTTCAAAGTGGTGGGCGAAAGCCGTTGCCCAATTGTGGATACTTGGTGGCAAACCGAAACCGGAGGCATATTGATCAGCCCATTACCTGGGGCCACAGATCTAAAGCCTGGCTCTGCTACTCGTCCAATGCCGGGTGTGAGTCCTGCCATTGTGGATAATGAGGGCAACATTTTAGAGGGCCCAGTTGAAGGGGCGCTGGTGATGACAGACAGCTGGCCGGGGCAAATGCGCAGCGTTTATGGCGATCACCAAAGGTTTATAGAGACGTACTTTAAAACCTTTCCTGGTAAGTACTTTTCGGGTGACGGTGTGCGACGTGATGAAGACGGCTACTACTGGATAACAGGTCGTGTAGATGATGTTTTGAATGTTTCAGGTCACCGTATGGGCACCGCTGAAATTGAAAGCTCGCTGGTGGCTCACGATAAAGTGGCTGAGGCGGCTGTTGTGGGTTTCCCTCATGATATTAAGGGGCAAGGTATATACGTATATGTGATCTTAAATGTGGGGGTTGAAGCGTCGGATGCATTGCGTGCTGAGTTGATTAAGTGGGTGAGGAATGACATTGGAGCCATAGCTGCCCCCGATTTGGTGCAGTTAACAGTGGGCCTGCCCAAGACTCGTAGCGGCAAGATCATGCGTCGTATTTTGCGTAAAATTGCCGCAGAAGAGTTTGATACGCTTGGGGATACCTCGACTTTGGCCGATCCAGCAGTAGTGGATGTTTTGATCGAAGGCCATAAGCAATTGACGGCGAAATAACCCCGTTAAACTTAGCCTAATGGCGATATCTTTAAGCCCTGCTTTTTCTAAAAAAAGCGGGGCTTTTTTTATTTATGGTGGTTGAAATATAAGTGATCATACCCACTGCAAAATGAGTGCTATTAATTCCGGTTTAGCCTTGATTAATAGGGTTTTTTGAAGAATTTTGATCTAAATCAAAATAGCTGAAATTGCTTGATATTCGATGCTTGAAAGTCATGAAACAGCACCAAGAATGGAGGTGTAGAAGTTGAAACAGGTACCCATAATCGTACCTAAATGTTTAACGAATCCACTAAGAGGGAAATATCATGAAGCTATCTACTTGGGACCCATTCCGTGAAATGGAAGCCGTATTGGATCGATATCGTTCAAATCCAGAGCGAAGCATTGCAAGGGCAGAAGGCATTACACGCTCTGACTGGTATCCAAGTGTTGATGTCTCTGAAACTCAAGGGGCATTTCACATTCATGCGGAACTGCCCGGCGTCAAAAAAGAAAACATCAAGGTCTCTGTGCATGATGGTGTACTCACCCTAAGCGGCCAGCGTGAAAGCAAGCACGAAGAGCAAAGCAAAAAGGTGCATCGTATTGAGCGCAGTTATGGCTCGTTTAGTCGCAGCTTTTCACTGCCAGATAATGTCAGTAATGAGACAGTAGAGGCAAACTTTCAGGATGGCGTGCTAGAAATTGATATCCCCAAAGAAGAAGCAAAGAAGCCTAAGCAAGTGGATGTGAAAATATCCTGATGGTCACCTTGCTCAATAAGTGTACACACCGGTTTTATCGGTGTGTATAGAGCATGAAAGGGTGGCCAAACTGACGCTTGGAAACATGGTCAAGCGCCATTGATATGTGTACACTACCGGATTAATTAGCCCTATTTCGCACATACAGGGTTGTAATTGTTGGTATTTTGTACAGGACTTAGGGCCGCATGAGCTTTAAAGCACCAGAGAGTTTATCGGAGCAAATCGCCCAGCACATTGGCGAGCAAATCATTTCGGGTAAATTACAGTCTAAAGAGCGTATTCAAGAGCTTAAAGTGGCGACCGATCTAGAAGTGAGCCGCGGCAGTGTTCGTGAAGCTTTACTGATTTTAGAAAGCCGTCATTTGATTGATATTTTACCTCGTCGCGGTGCAATGGTTGCCGAGATCAACAAAGCGAAAGTAAAAGCGCTATACGAAACATACATTACCTTGTTAATCACCCTTGCTTCAAAAGTTTCGCAAGTGTGGCAGCCAGGTCAGCTTGATCCATTGATCGAGCAACTTCAAAAGATTCGAGGCATTGCCAATAGCTCCGACCCAGAAGCGGCACAGCGTGTTGTGGTGGCAGGCTTTGATCTAATGCGCATGACATACCCAATTGTTGAAAATCCCTATCTAGAAAGCATTCTCGAAGACTTACAGCCTGCTATTCATCGCGCCTATCACATGGCTCTAATGGCAGACCCCACAGCATTGGCATACAGCATTACATTCTTTGGGCAATTGCTTGAAGGTGTTGTTAAGCGAGATGTTGTGAAAGTTGAGCAAGCCATGAACGATTATGGCGATCATTTGTTAAGCATCATGATGGATGCCCTAGAGCACTAATAATAAAAAAAGGGGCGAAGTGTGCGACTTAAGTCGATTAAGTTGGCAGGATTTAAATCCTTTGTCGATCCAACCAAAATTCCATTTCCTACAAACTTAACCTGTATTGTAGGCCCTAACGGCTGTGGTAAATCCAATACCATTGATGCTGTTCGCTGGGTAATGGGTGAAAGCTCTGCTAAAAACCTTCGTGGCGACGCCATGACGGATGTTATCTTTAACGGCTCAACTGGTCGTAAACCAGTGGGGCAAGCAAGTATCGAACTGGTGTTTGATAACTCAGAAGGTAAATTAAAAGGCGAGTACGCTCAGTACAATGAAATTTCTTTAAAGCGTAAAGTAACCCGTGACGGACAGTCTATTTATTACCTTAATGGTACTAAATGTCGTCGTCGTGATGTGACCGATTTATTTTTAGGTACCGGTTTAGGCCCACGCAGTTATGCCATCATTGAACAGGGCATGATTTCAAAACTGATAGAGTCCAAACCAGAAGAGCTGCGTGTTTACATTGAAGAAGCCGCTGGTATTTCTAAGTACAAAGAACGTCGTCGCGAAACTGAAAACCGCATTCGCCGTACCACAGAAAACCTAGAACGCTTAACCGATATTCGTGAAGAGCTAGGTCGTCAAATTAACCGCCTTCAACGTCAGGCTGAAGCGGCAGAAAAATACAAAAACTTCAAAGAAGATGAGCGTCAAACCCGTGCCCAATTGTTGGCCATGCGTTGGAGCGAAATGGATCTTGAGCTAAGCCAAATCAATCAAGTGATTGCCGAGCAAGAATTAGCTTTAGAAGAAGTACTGACCACACAAGTTCAAGACGATGCGGGTAATGAAGAAAAGCGCATTGTACTGGTTGATTTGACCGACGAATTTGAAAAAGTTCAGGCTCAATTTTATGAAATCGGTGGCAGCTTAGGGCGCTTAGAACAAAATATTCAATTTCAATCGCAGCGCTCTTTACAATTGGATAATGATCTACAAGAAGTGGCCATTGGTATGGAAGAAATTACCATGTCTCTTCAAGAAGACGAACTGTCTTTAGAAGGCATTGAAGAAGAGCTGCTGGCGGTTGAGCCAGAGTCCGAATCTGTCAGTGAACAAGAAGAAGCCAGTCAAGAAGTATTGATGGCAGCAGAAGAAGCCATGCAGGTGTGGCAAGCTGATTGGGATAAATACAACCAAGATAGTGCAGAGCCTCAACGAATCGCCGATGTTAGTAAGTCTCAAATTCAACATTTTGAAAATAACATTTCACGAATTGCACAGCGTTTAGAGCGACTGCAGCATGAGATGATCAACCTGCAAATTGGCGAAGAAGCTGAAGAGCAGTTGTTGATGTTAGACGAGCAGCTTGAAGAAAAAGAATTACAGCTAGAGCAACAGCAGCAAGATGCGGCTAAGTTTCAAGTAACGGTTGAAGAAGAACGTGATAAACAACAGCAGTTATCTCAACAGTTGAGTGAGTCCCGTACTCAATTGCAAAGTGCCATGGGCCGTAAAGCTTCTTTAGAAGCGTTACAGCAAGCCGCATTGGGCACCGACAGTGAAAGCGGTCGCTGGTTGCAGTCAAATCAAATCCATCAGAATAAACGATTAGCGGATAAATTAACCGTCGAAAGTGGTTGGGAAACCGCTGTCGAAACCGTATTAGCTGAACAATTACAGTCAGTGGTTGTACCGAATATTGAGCAATTTGCAGAGCGTCTTACTCACCTTAAGCAAGGTCAAATGACTTTGATTGAAGAGTCTGGCAGTGCAGCTGCACAAGCTGGCAGTTTGGCCAGTAAAGTCTCTGGTTTAAATGCCAACTGGTTAAATCAAATCTTATGTGCTGATGATTTAGCATCCGCATTAACTCAGCGTAAAAATTTACAAGCGGATCAAAGTATTATTACTCCTGAAGGTATTTGGTTAGGTGCAAGCTGGATCCGAGTAAAACGAGCCGGTGAAGACCAATCAGGTGTGTTGGCCCGTAAACAAGAGTTAGAAGAATTAATCGTAAAAGAAGATGATTTAGATGCGCTAGTTGAAGAGCTAGAAGTGGAATTAGAATCCACCTCAATGCGCATTAATACCCTAGAGCAGCAACGTGATACGGCTCAGCGAGAAGTGAACCAAGCGGCACAATCATTAGCCGATCATAAGTCTACGATTCATGCTGAAAAAGTTCGTCTTGAACAGCAAGTTAATCGCCGCAATCAATTGCAAGGCGAAATTGACGAGCAAAAAGAACACAAAGAAGTGGAAGTTGAAAGCTTAGAAGAAGCTAAGATTCAATGGCAAACAGCACTTGAAGACATGGAGCGTTTCAGTGATGAGCGTGAGCTGTTGTTAGAAAAACGTGATGTATGCCGTGAATCGTTAGATCAAGCACGTCATCGTGCGCGCCATCAAAAAGATCATGCTCACCAACAGCAACTAAAAGTTCAAACTTTCCAGCACCAAAAGCAGTCTTTGCTTGACGCCATTGGCCGTCATAATACTCAGAAGCAAAAGTTAGAAGAACGTAAAGCACAATTATTAGAGCAACAAGATCAGGGCGATTCTCCGGTCGAAGAGCTTAAGATGCAATACGAAGAAATGATGCAGCAACGCTTAGACGTTGAAGAGTTGATGAAAGCATCTCGTAAGAAAAAAGAAACCATCGAACATGAAATTCGTGATGTTGAGCTCAAGCGTCAAGAGCTGGAGCAAAAAGCACAAGCAGTTCGCTCTAAATTAGAATCAACGCGTATGCAGTATCAAACCATTCATACTCGTAGAACCGGTATTGAAGAGCAATTGACCGAAGCGGAAGTTGCGTTGGACGAAGTGGTGGAAACCCTGGCAGAAGACGCTTCTATAGAAGCATGTCAGCGTGAACTTGAACAAATTCAGCAACGCATTACACGTTTAGGTGCCATTAACCTTGCCGCCATTGATGAGTATAAAACCCAATCAGAACGTAAAGAATATCTGGATCAGCAAAACGAAGATTTAGAAAAAGCGTTAGAAACATTAGAAAATGCCATTCGTAAAATTGATATGGAAACCCGTACTCGATTTAAAGAAACATTTGATAAGGTTAACGCTGGCTTAAAAGAATTATTCCCGAAAGTATTCGGCGGTGGTCATGCTTACTTAGAATTAACAGGTGATGATTTACTGGATACAGGTGTGGCCATTATGGCTCGCCCACCGGGTAAGAAAAACAGCACCATTCACCTATTATCTGGTGGTGAAAAAGCGTTAACGGCCATTGCTTTAGTATTCTCTATATTCCGTTTGAAACCGGCGCCTTTCTGTATGTTGGATGAGGTTGATGCACCATTGGATGATGCTAACGTAGGTCGTTATGCTCGCTTGGTTGAAGCCATGAGTGAGCAAGTACAGTTTATTTATATTTCACATAACAAGATTGCCATGGAAATGGCTCAGCAATTAATGGGTGTTACCATGCATGAGCCAGGTGTGTCTCGAATTGTTTCTGTGAATATGGACGAAGCCATTGGCTTAACTGAATAACGTTAGGTCCGTGCTAAGAATTTAATATTGGCAAATTGCCAAGTAATAATATGAAGTATTAAACCATGGATATTAATTTACATAGCTTTATCCTCGTGGTTGGTTTGATCGTCATCTTGTTTATTGTAGTAGATGGCATAAAAAAAGTGCGTCAAGCACGCTCAAATCAATTTGAAGATGATGTATTAAATGCTGATGTTTTGACGTCAGAATTGCCCATCGATGATGGATTGAGCGAAACCAACTTTCGCGAATTTGAAATAGCAGATGACTTGGTTAAAGATTCATTTGTCACCGATGCTCCAGAAAAATTCACATCAAAATCCGATCATTCTAAAGTAGAGAGTGATTATTCAACAGACTCAGTCAGTTATGCTGAAGCTAAACATGGTGACGCCAGTCTTGGTGATAGTGTACCCACTGAAATGGTGTCCGAGTCCTTACCTGAGAGTGATGTTGATACCGAACTAAATGATAGTGCTCCTCTTATTGTTGATAAGGTGGATACTCTTTTGCACTCTGCGCAGTCCAGTACAAATAAAGTTGAACCTGAGCTTGAAGTACTTGAAAGCTTTAGTGTGAATGAATCCACTGAGCCGACTCCTGCTGCTACAATAAAACCGGCTCCCCACCCAAGAAAAGTGCATACAAATCAACCATCAAAAGCGGAAGTTGAATCTCGACGCCGTGAAATAGAGCAATCTCAAACCGAAGAGCCTAAAACCATTCCGTTGGAAGACGTACCAGAGGCTGTGCCCGTTTTAATGGAGCCTGTTGAGCTAGGCGGTGAAGTGGACCCAAATCCACCTGTGCAGCAAGAAATGCATTTGCCTGAATTTGTACAGCAAACACTTAATGAAGAACCCATTATAGCTGTTGAGTCAGAACCTGATTTCGAATCATTTAGCATAGATGATGTAGAGCACTTTGGTGTCGACCAAGTTGATCAGGCCGTGTCTGAAAAAGCCCCTAAAGCAGCCACAATTGTGGTCGGTGGAAAGCTTTCCGAAAGGCCAGCAGCAGAAGAGATTTTTGTGATTAACGTGTTAAAAGAAAGCCAGCCTTTATTAAAGGGGGCTGACTTACACCACATCTTAAAAGTTTGTGATATGCGACATGGTGAAATGGATATCTTTCACCGCTTTGAAAAAGAAAACGCCCAAGGCAAAATTCAATTTAGTGTGGTGGATGCGCTTACCCCTGGTACCTTTGATTTAAACACAATCGATACTATGGAAACCAAGGGCATTAGCATGTTCATGAGCTTACCTGGACCAGAGGATCCAATGGCCGCGTTTGATGCCATGGCAGAAGTGGCATTGGTATTTGCTAGAAACTTTAATGCTAACTTATATGACGAAAGTCATAGTGACTTAACGCCGCAAACATTAGAACATTATCGCAACCGTATTCGTGAATACGCCCGCAAACAATTTTCAAAAAAATAGCATAGCTTACAAAAATTTGGAGCTGCCTCATTCAAGGGGATGGAGCCAAGGCTAAGAAATTTAGGAATAAACCATGTCTGATCAGCCTTCATTATTTGATGATATACCAGACGAGCCATCTGAAAAACAGAAACAAACCGGTGGTGTCTTGGCTGAACGGGTACAAGAATTACATAAGCTTCTTCATGAAGCGAATCATGCTTATTATGTAATGGATGACCCTAGCATTCCTGATGCTCAATACGATCGCTTGTTTCATGAACTGAAAGACATAGAAGCGGGTTCTCCAGAATATTTTTCCCCTGATTCTCCAACTCAACGTGTGGGTGCGGCCCCTTTATCCCAGTTTGAACAAGTAACCCACGAAGTGGCCATGCTCAGTTTAGATAACGCATTTAATAGTGATGATTTAGCTGACTTTGATAAGCGATTAAAAAAATTAGTGGTGCTGAAAGAGGGTGTGGCTGAATACGCATGTGAACCTAAGTTGGATGGCATTGCGGTTAGCTTATTATATGAAAGCGGCATTTTAGTGCGAGCGGCCACCCGTGGTGATGGCAGTGTGGGTGAAAACATCACCCAAAATATTAAAACAGTTTCGTCCATTCCATTAAAACTTATGGGCACAGGTCACCCTGATGTACTTGAAGTGCGCGGTGAAGTGTATATGCCAAAAGCCGGCTTTGATGCCTTTAATCAGCGTGCCATTGCCAACGATGAAAAGCCGTTTGTGAACCCCAGAAATGCAGCGGCTGGAAGCCTGCGTCAATTGGATTCAAAAATTACCGCATCACGCCCACTTGAATTTTGTTGTTATAGCCTTGGCCGTGTGGAAGGGGCTGAGATGCCAGCTAAGCACAGTGAGATTTTAAATCAGTTTTCTCAATGGGGTTTTAAAACCAACCCTGAATCAAAAGTGGTGAAAGGGGTTGAAGGATTACTGGAATACTATCAACAACTGGAAGCAAAGCGTAATCAATTGGCTTATGAAATTGATGGCATCGTTTACAAAATCAATGATATCGAATTGCAACAAACCTTAGGTTTTACCGGTCGAGCACCACGCTGGGCCATTGCCCGTAAGTTTCCAGCACAAGAAGAAATGACCTTGCTTGAAGACGTGGAGTTTCAAGTAGGGCGTACAGGAGCGGTGACGCCAGTTGCTCGCTTAACACCTGTATTTGTAGGTGGTGTGACGGTTTCAAATGCCACCTTGCATAATATGGACGAAGTAGAGCGCTTAAATGTTTGCATTGGCGATACTGTGATTATTCGCCGAGCCGGTGATGTGATTCCTCAGATAGTAAAAGTGGTGATGGAAAAGCGCCCGGCAGATGCCAAGGCCATTAGCCTACCTGAATTATGCCCTGTGTGTGAAAGCCATGTGGAGCGTATGGAAGATGAAGCCGTAGCCCGCTGTACAGGTGGTTTGGTGTGTGCTGCACAGCGTAAAGAAGCTATCAAACACTTTGCTTCTCGTAAGGCCTTAGACATTGATGGTTTGGGAGATAAAATTGTTGAGCAGTTGGTGGATGAAGAAAAGATAAAAAGCTTTTTAGATTTATACCGCTTAAAACATGATGATATCGCTAACCTAGAACGCATGGGCGATAAATCGGCGCAGAATTTATTGGCCGCTATTGAAGCCAGTAAAAATACTACGTTTGCAAAATTCTTATATGCATTAGGTATTCGAGAGGTCGGTGTGGCCACCGCGCAAAGTTTAGTAAATCACTTTTTGGATATTCGTACCTTGGTTAAAGCCGACTTTGATGCACTGATTGAAGTGGAAGATGTGGGGCCAATCGTAGCGAAATACATACTTCAGTTTTTCTCAGAGCCTCATAATCAAGAAATCATTGATGGTTTATTAAATATTGGTATTCAATGGCCTGCTATAGAGCAAAAATCGGAAGCTGATCAGCCGTTATTGGGTAAAACGTTTGTGGTTACCGGAACCCTGTCCAGCATGGGCCGTGATCAAGCCAAGCAATATTTACAAAGCCTAGGGGCAAAAGTTGCCGGAAGTGTTTCGGCAAAAACCAGTGGTTTAATTGCCGGTGAAAAAGCCGGTTCGAAATTAACCAAGGCGCAAGATTTGGGCATTGATGTATTTGATGAAGCCGCATTACTGGATTTATTGAGTGCCCATGGAATTAATCATGAAACTTAGTCAAATCCTTAAAAAAGCAACCTTGCTGATAGCGATTGTTTTAATGTCAGCCTGCTCCATAGCGCCGCCACAAAATATTAATAATGTGTGTGACATGTTTGACGAATATTACGATTGGTATTTGGCCGCAGACGAGGTGTATGAAAAATGGCGAGTGCCTCAGCATGTGACCATGGCATTTATTCACCAAGAATCAAAATTTGTTCAAGATGCTCGGCCACCATGGGAGTGGTTTTTATGGATCATTCCCACAGGTCGAGCCTCTAGTGCCTATGGATATGCACAAGCATTAGATGGCACTTGGGAAGAGTATCAAGAGAAAGCAGAAAATTGGGGTGCTGATCGAGATGACTTTGAAGATGCGGTGGACTTTATTGGTTGGTATAACCATCGATCTCTTATCCGAAATAAAATTAATCCCCATGATGCGTACAGTTTGTATTTGGCTTATCACGAAGGGCAGGGCGGTTTTCAGCGCAAAACCTATTTGAATAAACCTTGGTTGCTGAAGGTAGCAAAAAAAGTTGAAAAAAGAAGCCGCATGTATCAGCACCAACTTAATGGCTGCAAAGGGGAATTAGAGGGCTCTCGGCTTTGGCGTTCTTTTTGGGGTTAATAATCAAAAACCGTGAACCATGAAGGATCATGGAAACAAAGAGATCGCTTTTTAGCGGATATTTTGGTATCAAGTAGTTTAAATATCAGTGTTAATGAAAACACGAAACCCAGCATAAAAAATAAGCAAAAAGGGCTTGTGAGTGGATCAGGAATCGATCGTATACGGAATCATTAAAGACGTTGCTATGGCGCCAGAACTGGACGCTCAGAAACGTCGTATGGTGAACAGTGCAAGTTTATTAGATTTGCCGCAATCGTTTGATGTTAGCTCACCTTTTTTATGTGGCGACATGTTCGCTTTGCCTGGCTTGGATGTATTTAGCGGTGCTTACCACACTCAGGTTGTGCACTTCGGCGCTTCTTACCGTGCAGTAGAGTATGAATGGGAACGCTGGATGGCCATGTTTGAAGAGCTGCTGGGTAAAATGTATTGGGTAAGTGCCACAGTTCATCTAGAAACGGAATTAAGCGGTAAGCATACCTTTCAATGGGAACCTGCCTCTAGGGGCTGTCATGTGCCCAATAGTGGCGATATGCGTGTGAAGTGCGAATGGGAACGCGAAGCCGCGTTTCTTAAATAGGGTTTTATTGCCGATTTATGAGCGATTCATTCGAATATACACCAATCCCCTATGATCAACTTTCTAAAGACGCCTTAGACGGGGTGATTGAAGAATTTATAAACCGTGAAGGCACGGATTATGGTCTTCAGGAGTGGTCTCTTGAAGAAAAACGTGAGCAAGTACTATCCTTGTTACGCAGCGGTGAAGCGAACATCGTATTTGATCATCAATCTCAGTCTGTGAGTATCCTGCATAAAACTCAGCTTTGAGTGAGTGGCCTTTAGCGCTAGTATTTATCGGGCAGTCTCTGCGCGATTACAGCTAGTGATCTAGTAATAAGTGACAACTTCTTTAGGTTGTTTGGTTCTGCTATTAACACCCCTTGTTTAAATACAGCTAATCTAAGGGTAACCCCTTTTACACAGCGGATAGGTGTATGGCCAATATTCAAAATTATAAGTTTAGAAAAGTCATGAAAGAGCTATTTTCATGTACAGATCAACTGCAGGCACAGTTGGCTGAAACCCGGTTACAGTGCCAGCAAATTGAAGAAGTGATGATTGCGATTCGTGAAAATCGAATGACGGCTAAAAACCACGTGATGCCCAAGTGCCCTTATGGGCGCGATAAAGCGGCAAACGATTCCCAGACTTAGCATCCGCTTTTAATGACTTTATTCACCAAAAACCGATTAGGGTTAAGTATGTTCACTTGTGCTTTTGGAAGAGGTAAGGGCTCTCCCGTTATTTGAGCCACAATCATTTCAGCACATAAAGGCGCCGAACTTAATCCGCGAGAACCGTGTGCAATATTCACATACAGTCCTTCAATAAACTTCGCAGGCTTCTGAAACTTCCACTTTCGATTTTTCTTTAATTCAGAAAAATTGTCTAAAAAATACGATTCGTCACATACCGCTCCAGCGATGGGAGTGTAATCCGGTGAGGTGCACCTTACAGACGCTCGGCCAATAGGTGCGGCCTGTTTATCTATTTGAGTGGCAATACTTGGAAAGCAAGTGGCTAAGTTTTCAAGGTTTGAATGATTTTCAGATTCCAGCACGTCCACATTGTCACTTTTAATGCGATACGAGGCGCCAAAGTTTAAGTCTTGATTGTGGGTTGGGGTGACATAGTGGTCACCGCATAAAACGGTTTTTAAATGTATGTTTTGTTCGGGCAACTGGGTCACTTGCCCAGCCACAGGTTTGGTGGGTAAAAAATTCAATGTTTCAAATTTGATGGCCTCATTGGCATTACAGACAATGACTATTTCACTTTTTAAGGATTGGGTATCAGTCTCAACAGACCAGCTAGGGTTCTGCTCCTGTGCATTAAGGCGGTGTATGGCTTTAACGTCTGTATGTTCCAGTAGTTGAATATTGTCATGTTTGATTAATGCTTGGCACCAAGACCTTGGGTATACCCAGGCACCATTTTTAAAGAACAGGCCAGGATAAGGGATATCTGTACCGGCAATTTCACTGGCTTGTTGTTTATTGACAGGTATGACCACTTCTTCAAATTGATATTTTTTGCAAAAATTACTTTGACGTTTTTCTTCTTTTTCATTAGTGGCCAATTGTAATACACCACAATTATCCCAGTTCTTTTTATCGGATAATTGCTGATTAAGCAGTTGTAAACTTAGCAGGTAGCCTGACAAATAAAACTGGCTATGAAGGTTCATTTCGGCTGAAAGTTTGGCATAAAGCACACCTTGAGCGTTTCCTGATGCCCCGCTGGCAACACTTTCTTTATCGATAAGATTTACTTTCCAGCCCCGTTTAGCCAGAGCATAAGCAGTGCTGCAGCCTGCTATGCCTGCACCAATGATAGTTGCTGTTTTTTCAGTGTAGTTATTATTGTGACGAGTATTTAACCAAGGAGTATTGTGTAGCCAGGATGGAGCCTGGGGGCCATTGGTATATTGTTGAGATGCCATTACCATTTCACGCTTATGACCATAGCCTTTTCGTTTGCTTACTTTAAAGCCAGCCGCTTTTAATCCCCTTTGGATTTTTGATGCGGCAGTGAATGTTGCAACGGTTCCATTGAATGGTGTTAAGCGTGCCATCTGCAGGAACAGTTGTTCATTCCACATATCAGGGTTTCGAGAAGGGGCAAAACCATCTAAAAACCAAGCGTCCACTTGCGTGTCTATTTGCGGTAGCCAGTCGTGTACATCCCCTAAAAACAAATGTAAGACCACATGGCCTGAATCAGCATTGGGTTTGGGCAAGTGAATGCTGTGCCAGCCTTCGACCAAGGGTGGGTAATGATCAATTAATAACTGAGTTAAGTGCTCAAATTGTGGCCATGCGGATAAAGCTTGAATTAAGCTGGCTTTATCGAGAGGGAAGCACTCTACGGATAAAAAGTGTAGGTGTTGATGTTCTTGGCTGTGCTTAAGCCATAGATCCCAAGCGCACAGAAAATTTAAGCCCGTGCCAAATCCGGTTTCGGCGATGGTGAAGTGGTCTTTTGTTAAAGTGGATTCAGACCAGCGCTGCTCTAGGTGATTGCCCTCTAGGAATACATAGTTGGTTTCTAGCGCACCGTTTGCTTTGTTGAAGTATACGTCTTCAAAGGCGGTGGAAACTGGAGTGCCATTTGACCATTCTAATTGCGCTTGCTTTATCATGTGTGGCTTTCATAATGCAGTGATCTAATTGTCCGCATTTTATCAGAGAAATCCTTTTGCTTGTTGAAATCTTTAATGTCATCGCGCCTGTTTTTTGCTGTGCGATCATAGGCTATATCTGGGGTAAGTCTTCTGAAGATTACCCAAGTGATTTTGTTTCCAAGTTAGTTTTGAATATTGGCGCCCCTTGCTTAATCGTGAGCAGCATTGGCCGGGTGGCATTATCAGCGGATGCTTTTTGGCAAATGGCGCTGGCCACGGTTATGGTATTAATCACAGTGACCTTAATCGCATTGCTTGTGATTAGGTTGCAGGGGCACTCTTTTCGCACGTTTTATGTGAGTTTGGCCTTCCCTAATGTGGGGAACTTAGGATTACCTTTGGCTTTATTTGCATTTGGTAATGAAGGGCTGGCTTTGGCTGTGGCCTACTTTATGGTGATATCCATTGCCCATTTCAGTATTGGCATGGCTGTGGCCACAGGCGAGCCCATTAAGCTTTCTACGTTTTTATCCAATCCTATTATGTGGGCTATTTTAATTGCGGTGGTGATGGTTGGTTTTTCAATTGAATTACCCGCTTGGTTGAACAATAGTGTGGGGTTGATTGGACAGTTAACCATTCCGTTAATGTTAATTACGCTAGGGGTGTCGCTTGCATCTATTCAGGTAAAACAATGGCCTGTTGGCTTGTTGTATTCTGTTTTAAGGATTTGTATTGGTGGTTGTGTGGCCTATGGGGTGGCAGAGTTGCTGAGTTTGCAAGGAACGGCAAAAGCGGTATTGATTCTTCAGGGCATTATGCCCGTTGCGGTGTTTAATTATTTATTTGCTTTGAAGTCAGGTAAGAACGTGGAGGTAGTGGCCAGCATGGTGATGATTTCCACCTTACTGGTGGTACTGATACTGCCGCCGGTTTTGTATGTTTTAATGAATTGAGTAGAGGGGAAAGCACTGCCAGTGAAACACTGGCAGAAGAGGGCACTATGTTATTCAGCCGGTTTTTCGTAGCTGACTGTTACATCTAGAACGATAATGGGTTCAACTGGCACGTCTCGCATGCCGTTTTTAACTCCGGTTTCAAGCAAACTTAATTCGTCAATGAGTTCCATGCCTTTTACTACTTTGGCAAAGACGGCGTAACCAAAATCACGGTAACCGTTATTTAAAAAGTAATTATTTTTCACGTTAATAAAAAACTGGCTGCTAGCGCTATCCACTTTCGCAGTTCTGGCCATGGCCACGGTGCCGCGGTTATTGAATAAGCCGTTGTTGGCTTCGTTTTTAATTTGTGCGTTAGGGGTTTTACGAGCC
Organism: uncultured Thalassolituus sp.; assembly: GCA_913054055.1. Classification (GTDB taxonomy): domain Bacteria; phylum Pseudomonadota; class Gammaproteobacteria; order Pseudomonadales; family Oceanobacteraceae; genus Bermanella. The sequence goes on along the minus strand of CAJXIT010000023.1, from coordinate 303 downwards.
ATTTGTTCGGTAAAGCCACCACCTTGAACCATAAAGTCTTTAATCACACGGTGAAAAATCGTGCCTTTATAAAATCCACTATTGGCGTAGTCTAAAAAGTTAGCCACGGTAATAGGGGCTTTAGCAGGGTTCAATTCTAAAACAAACTCCCCTTTGGTGGTGGTAAAGGTCACATAGGGTTGTGCGATGTCTGCTTGTACTTGGTCAACTACTGCTGTCTGTGTGGTGATTGCTTCATTAGCAAAAGACAACTGGCTAATCATAAAAGCAAAAATGACAATAAAATATTTCACTTAATTAATC
>CAJXIT010000022.1 GCA_913054055.1 uncultured Thalassolituus sp. | reverse complement strand
ACCCTACAGAACATTTTTCTAGCTATTTAAGCCAATTAGCCGTTTTTTGCTCACTTTTTTGCCATTCACTTAAAAACCCATAAAAGAAAACCCAGTAGTGACACGCTTATGCCAAAACTGGGTTTTCTTTTTCAATACAACGTTGATTAGATATTACTTAAAAAAACATACCGGTTTCTAACTGGGCTTCTTCACTCATCATGTCTCTTGACCAAGGTGGGTCAAATACCAACTCAACCGCCACATCGTTTACATTAGGTACCATGGCTGTGCGATATTTCACATCACTTACCAATACCGGCCCCATACCACATGCAGGCGCCGTTAAGGTCATATCTATTTGAACCGAATGATTTTCTTGGTTGATATTTACTTTATATATCAATCCTAAATCCACAAGATTAACGGGGATTTCTGGGTCGTATATGGTTTTTAATGCAGTCCATACATCCTCTTCGCGAATGCTGTTACCTTCTGCGGGAGGGAATTCTAGGGTTTCTGCTTGCAAACCTAAAGCAGCCGCATCGGTACCGTCTACGCGAGCCATGTTGCCGTTATGCACAACTGTGTAGTTACCACCAAGGGCCTGTGTCAGGGTAACGAAACTACCCGCAGGAATAATCATTTTAGTACCAACCGGCACTAAACGAGCGGGAACATCTGTTTCCGCTACTACCATTCTTTTTTCCATGATTTGGAATTCTTACCGTTATAATTTCATGATGAATTAGGTATCAGCAAACCCATACTATAAATAATCAATGCGCTTGATAGTGCTTCAACACTGACTAAACGTTAAAGCTTTCGCCGCAACCACACTCGTCTTTCGCATTGGGGTTATTAAACACCATGGTGCTGTTTAACCCTTGAGTGGCGTAATCAATTTCAGTGCCGTTCACATACGGCAACGCTTCCGAGGTCACAAATAACGTCACATCATCCGCCACTTGAAAGGTTTTTTCATTGCCTTCCACATTACGCATCAACTGCAAATCGTATTTAAAACCAGAGCAACCACTTTTTTTCACACCCAATACAATGCCTTTGGCCGTTGTATCAGAGGCCATTTGCTTACGCGCATAACCAATGGCTTTTTCTGTCATTGAGACAGAAATATCATCCAGAGAAAAGGTTGAAACTTCACTCATTTTTTTCTCCTCAAAGTAAAAACATTTTAACTTTTTCTAATGCGTTAAAAAGTGCATCCACATCCGCCTTCGTATTATAAATAGAGAAAGACGCACGCGCCGTTCCCGGAATACAAAACTGATCCATAATAGGCATAGCGCAATGATGCCCAGTGCGAACAGCAACCCCTTGCTGATCCAGTAACATGCCCACATCTGCCGGGTGCGTACCTTCAATTAAAAAGCTTAAAACGCCGGCCTTTTCTTTGGCAGTTCCGATCACCTTCATGCCTTCACACTGTGCCGCCTTTTCATGAGCGTATTGCAACAATTCATCTTCATAAGCGGCCATGGCATCACGATCTAAATTCATGACATATTTTAGCCCGGCATCTAAAGCGATGGCGCCAGCGATATTCGGTGTGCCCGCTTCAAACTTAAACGGCAAACCCTGATACGTGGTACCAGCAAAGCTCACTTTCTCAATCATTTCGCCACCACCTTGTACAGGTGGCATTACATCCATTAATGCTTTTTTGCCGTACAGGCAGCCAATACCGGTTGGGCCAAATACTTTATGCCCAGAGAACACATAAAAGTCAGCATCTAACGCTTGTACATCCACAGGAAAATGGGCAACGGCTTGCGCACCATCAATCAGAACTTTTGCTCCTACTGCGTGAGATTTTTCAATCACCTCAGCCACAGGGTTTACTGTGCCAAGAGCATTACTCACATGCACCAAACTGACAAATTTCACATTGCCTTTAATTAATTCATTAAAGGCTGCCATGTCTAGATCGCCACTTTCTAAAACCGGAATGGCCTTTAAAATGGCACCTGAACGCTCACATAACATTTGCCATGGAACGATATTGGCGTGGTGCTCCATGGCCGAAACCAAAATTACGTCGTCTTTTTTAATGAAAGCTGAACCATAAGACTGAGCGACAATATTAATGCTTTCTGTGGTGCCTCGTGTCCAAATCACTTCTTCTGCATGCTCTGCATTTATAAAACGCTGAACGGTTTTGCGGGCATCTTCAAATGCGATGGTGGCACGATCACTTAAAGTGTGGGCGCCACGGTGAACATTAGAGTTATCCACTTTGTAATAATGATCCAGTGCATCAATCACCGTTTGAGGTTTTTGAGTAGTGGCACCATTATCTAAATACACCAAAGGTTTATCGTGAACCATTTGATCTAAAATAGGAAAGTCTTTACGAACACTAGAGACATCAAAAGCCATTAAGCTGTTTCTCCACTGGCGGCCACTTCTGAAACATCACTGTCTAATAAATGCTTGGTTAATTCGCGATTACTAGAAAACTGCTCAGCCATTAATGGACGCATTTTAGTGCGCAACGCATCTAATGGAATGCTTTCTAACAATTCATTAATGAAACCAAAGCTCAGCATAATGTCCGCTTCTTGTGCGCTGATACCGCGACTGCGTAAGTAAAACTTAGCGGTTTCATTTAATTGCGCCACGGTGGCACCGTGAGCACAGCGAACGTCATCGGCATAAATTTCTAATTCAGGCTTGGTATTAATTTGAGCTTTATCGCTTAACAATAAGTTTTTATTGCTTAATTCAGCCAAGGTTTTTTGAGCGTCTGGCAAAATATGAATGCGACCATTAAATACCGCTTTCGACTGATCCGCCATAATGCCGCGATACACTTCATTGGTGGTGCAGTGTGCTGCCTTGTGTTCAATATAAGTATGAATATCCACATGCTGGTCATGCTTAGGCAAGTACACACCCTTCATTTCACAGTGACTGCCACCCACATTATGGTTAACCAACACATCCAAGCGTTTAATTTGGCCACCTAATAGCACCTGATAGCTTTCAAACTGACTATCGCGATTTAAATCCACATATACCCCACCAAAGTGCAGGCTGGATTCATGTTCACTGTTTAAGCGATAGTGATTCAATTTTGCCCCATCACCCACACTCGCTTCTGTGGTTTGGTTAAGCAACACATTTTGAGTTTCATCGGTAGAAACAAATTGCTCAATCACAGTGGCGTTAGCATGTTGACCAAGTTCAATAAAACAGCGGGCAAACGCGGTGGCTGATTTCTGTTGCGCCGTGGTCACATGCACAATTTGGATGGGTTTTTCAAGCTGAACGTTTTTTTCCAACTTAATGAAGACACCGTCGTTTACTTGTGCGTTATTCAGTGCGGTAAACAAATTACGACCGGTTTCTGCAATGGTCCCCACTTGTTTGGCAATGTCAGCCTGTAAATCAGCACTGGCATTTAAGAATGTCTCGACCAATACACCCGCTTGCGCATCTAAGTTTGATGCTTGTGCTTGATACACACCATTCACAAATACAATACGATTGGCACCTAAGCCTTCAACATCATATAAACCGTTTAAGCCTGCAACATCCGCACTTTGCACCGCTTGGTTGTAATCTTGCTTTGTAAGCGCAAACAAACTGGTGTATTTCCAGTCTTCGGTTTTACGGGTAGGAAACGGCAAGGTTTTAAACTGCGCTAAGCCTGTCTGCTGAAGACCTGATAAAAAATTCGCTTTTTCAGCTGCATCAGCAAAAGCAATGGCCTGTTCATTAAAGTTAATGGCGCCCATATTACTGGCCTCCATTCTCAAGCCAGCCGTAGCCTTTCTCTTCCAATTCTAGCGCTAATTCTTTGCCGCCAGATTTTACAATTTTACCGTCAGCCAATACGTGAACATAATCCGGAACAATGTAATCCAACAAACGCTGATAGTGAGTCACCACAATGAAAGAACGATTAGGGTCACGCTGAGAGTTCACTCCCTCTGCTACCACTTGTAAAGCATCAATATCCAAACCTGAATCGGTTTCATCAAGGATGCATAGCTTAGGCTCTAGCAACATCATCTGCATAATTTCGTTACGCTTTTTCTCACCACCAGAGAAGCCTTCGTTCACACCACGCTTTAAAAAGTTTTGGTCAAGGTTCACCGCTTTGCATTTTTCACGGGCTAGCTTTAAAAATGTCACGCTGTCCATTGGCTCTTCACCGCGATGTTCACGCACAGAGTCAACCGATGCTTTTAAAAATTCTAAGTTGCTTACACCAGGGATTTCAACTGGGTATTGAAACGCTAAGAACAAACCTTCACGGGCGCGCTCTTCTGTGTCCATATCTAAAATATCTTTGCCATCAAAGCTTACGTCACCGCCAGTTACTTCATAGCCTTCACGGCCAGACAGAACATTGCCAAGTGTACTTTTACCGGCACCGTTTGGCCCCATAATAGCGTGAATTTCACCCGGTTTAATTTCAAGATCCAAACCTTTAAGAATGTCTTTCTCTTCAACTTTGGCTTGTAGATTTTTAATCGTTAGCATGATGTTTTAACCAATTTCGCGATGTGTTTCGCGCCTACAATTTTAAATTTCGTTTTTAAGTCTTAAATCTGACTCGCTATCGAACCCTCTGGCTGTCTATTAGGGTTCTGGTATCGCGAGCAGGCTCGACTCCTACATATTTAGATTCCCGCCTGCGCGGGAGTGACAAATAAAATGCCTAGCCTACGGAGCCTTCCAAGGATACTTCTAATAGTTTTCCGGCTTCCACTGCAAATTCCATTGGCAGCTCTTTAAATACTTCTTTACAGAAACCATTCACAATCATGGACACAGCTTTTTCTGGGTCGATACCGCGCTGCTGACACAAAAACATTTGGTCATCACTGACAGTTGATGTGGTGGCTTCGTGTTCAATTACCGCGCTTGGGTGCTTGCTTTCAATATATGGGAAAGTGTGGGCACCACACTTATCACCAATTAAAAGTGAGTCACACTGGGTAAAATTACGAGCGCCTTCAGCGCTTGGATTCATTCTGACTAAACCGCGATAAGCGTTCTGGCTTTTACCCGCACTGATGCCTTTAGAAATGATGGTAGACTTAGTATTTTTACCTAAGTGAATCATTTTAGTACCGGTATCCGCTTGCTGATAATTATTGGTTAAGGCAACTGAATAAAACTCACCAATAGAGTTATCGCCTTTTAATATGCAGCTAGGATATTTCCACGTCACCGCGGAACCGGTTTCAACTTGGGTCCAAGAAACTTTCGCATTGGTATGGGCCACAGCACGCTTGGTCACAAAGTTATAAATACCGCCCTTGCCGTTTTCATCACCTGGATACCAGTTTTGCACTGTACTGTATTTGATTTCAGCGCCATCTAAAGCCACCAGCTCAACCACTGCCGCATGCAACTGATTTTCATCACGCATTGGCGCGGTGCAACCTTCAAGGTAGCTCACGTGCGAGCCTTCATCCGCGATAATAATGGTACGTTCAAACTGCCCCGTATTTTGCTCATTAATGCGGAAATAAGTGGATAGCTCCATTGGGCAGCGCACACCCTTAGGAATGTATACAAAGCTGCCATCGGAAAATACTGCACTGTTTAATGCGGCATAAAAATTATCTTTTTGCGGCACCACTGAACCCATGTATTTTTTCAACAGCTCTGGGTGTTCATGTACCGCTTCAGAAATGGGCATAAAAATCACACCCGCTTCTTTTAGTTTTTCACGAAAAGTAGTGGCAACAGAAACCGAATCGAACACCACATCAACCGCTACGTTACGTACACCCGCCAGCACAGCCTGCTCGTGCAATGGAATGCCAAGCTTCTCATAAGTTTTTAATAACTCGGGGTCCACTTCGTCTAGCGACTGCGGGCCATCTTCCATGCTTTTTGGTGCACTGTAATATGAAATATCTTGGAATTTAGGTTTTTCATACGTGACATGGGCCCACTCAGGCTCATCCATTTCACTCCAAGCAGCAAACGCTTTTAAGCGCCACTCAAGTAGCCATTCAGGCTCGCCTTTTTTCGCACTGATAAAACGAACAACGTCTTCGTTTAAACCTGGCGGCAAGGTATCCGCTTCAATGTCTGTTACAAAACCCGCTTCATAATCGCTCTTAATGTATTCATTAAGCTCTTGATTCGATTCTTCAACGATTTGCTGATTTGTTTTTTCACTCATACTATTCTCCGAAACGGCGAATTAAGCCGCCATTCCCCTGAGTCTGTGCACAGCCGTTGAAATGCTTTCAACTGCCTTCTGAATTTCTTCTTCTGTGGTATACCGCCCTAATGACAGGCGAATGGATGCATGGGCTAATTCATCCTGCAAACCAATGGCCATCAGTACATAAGATGGGGCCATTGTTGCCGAGTTACAGGCACTGCCTGAACTCACAGCCAAGGTAGGTAATGACAATAATAAAGATTCACCATCCACATCGGCAAAACTTACATTTAAAATATTGGCCACACCTGAGTCATCGCCGTTAACCGTAACGCCATCTAAGGACATTAATTGATTTAAAAGCAATGTTTTAAGAGCGCTTAATCGCACTTCTTCTTGTTGAATACTTACTAAGGCGAGCTTAGAGGCTTCACCCATTCCCACAATTTGATGAGTGGCTAATGTACCCGATCGCATTCCGCGTTCATGACCACCACCATGAATTTGCGCGGCGATTTTTACGCCACGTTTTACAAATAATGCCCCCATACCTTTCGGGCCATAAAACTTGTGAGCACTCATGGATAACAGATCGACCCCTATTGCTTCAACATCAACAGCAATTTTTCCTAAGGCTTGCGCGCCATCCACATGAAATAAAATATCATTGGCTTTGCACACTTTAGCGATCTCAGACACTGGGTTAACACTGCCCAACTCGTTATTCACATACATAAGCGACACTAAAATCGTTTCGGGCTTAATCGCTGCGGTTAAATCATCAATGGAAATACAGCCATTGGTTTGTGGTTTTAAATAAGTGACTTCAAAGCCTTGCTGCTCTAGGTAAGCACAGCAATCCAAAACCGCCTTGTGCTCAATAGAAGAGGTAATAATATGATTACCTTTTTCTTTATGCTGTTGCGCCACACCCTTAATCGCAAGATTATTCGCTTCGGTAGCACCTGAGGTCCAAACAACTTCCCTTACATCAGCATGGATTAATTCGGCCACTTGGCGCCTTGCACTTTCTACTGCTTCTTCGGCCATCCAGCCATATCGATGTGAACGAGAAGCAGGGTTGGCGAAGTTTCCATCCATTGTTAGGCAGGCAGCCATTTTTTCGGCCACTTGAGGGTCCACCGGTGTGGTGGCTGCATAATCCAAATAAATGGGATTCATAAATATAAAGCTCTTTATGTATTACGCGGATGACACTTCAATTAAGTCGTCGCCATCCATGTCGCGAATTAAAGCTTTTTCATCTTGACGAAAAGCCAGTTCACGAATTTCTTTTTTCTCAACCAAATCGCCAATGCTAATGTCGCTTAAAAACGCATGTATTTGGTCACTTAAGTCCATCCATAAATGATGGGTTAAACACTGCTCACCATCTTGGCAATCCCCTTTACGCTGGCAACGGGTAACATCCATGGATTCGTTTACCGCATCCACCACTTGGGCAATGCTGATTTCTTTACCATCTCTGGATAAACGATATCCGCCACCTGGGCCACGTACCGAACTGACTAACTCATTGCGGCGAAGCTTGGCAAACAACTGCTCAAGGTAAGACAAGCTAATGCCTTGCCTGCCAGATATATCATTTAAACTCACTGGCTTTTTGATACCGTGAATGGCTAAATCCAGCATAGCCGTTACTGCGTAGCGGCCTTTTGTGGTTAATCTCATGGCTGTACCCCTCATTTGTACAGTTACAGAATAGTTAAATTATCTTAAACCCGACAAAAACAGTCAACTATTTACTTGAGTAATTTAGAGGGTTATTCCACAAGCCACAAAATACGGGGGCAAATTTTACCAGAACCCCCCGCCATTTGCTTAAATTATCCACATACTGAAAACAAAAAACCCAGCTAATGCTGGGTATTTTGGGGTAGACCAAGGATATTTGGGGCTATTTACATGAATCAGTGCCATCTAAGCCATCCAGCTCAGTTTTTAGCTCAGGCAACTCGCCGGTGCACTCCTTATGCCCTAACTCCCCAAGCGCACTGCTCATGCGTTCTATTTTAGCGTCCACAGCATGCATGTGGTCCAGCAAATTATGGATAGATCGGGCAATGGGGTCTGGCATTTCATCTGTCATACCATAAGCATCAAATCCAATTTTATCCGCAATAGCCTTACGACGACGACCTTGCTCTTCTGTTTCTTCATTATTTTTAACAATAATGCGACCAGGAATGCCCACAGCGGTGGCCCCAGCTGGCACGGCCTTAGTCACAACAGCATTACTGCCAACCCGGCCATTTTCACCTATTTCTATAGGGCCAAGCACTTTGGCGCCAGCTCCTACAACCACCCCATCTTTTAATGTTGGATGGCGCTTACCTTTATTCCAGGTGGTCCCCCCAAGGGTCACACCATGATAAAGGGTCACGTTATTGCCTATCTCGGCCGTTTCACCAATGACCACACCCATACCATGATCAATGAAAAAACCCGTACCTATCTTGGCACCTGGGTGAATTTCAATACCGGTAAACCAGCGACTTAAAAAACTGATCAAGCGGGCTAGGTACTTCATGCCATGGGTCCAACACCAATGGGCCACACGGTGATGCATCAAGGCATGCAACCCTGGATAGGTAGTGAGCACCTCAAAGGTATTACGCGCTGCTGGATCTCGATCAAATACGCAGCGAATGTCGGCACGAATGTTTTTAAACACTGTTCTTCCTAGCTTTTAATAGGCATTCATTTTCACCTGCAAGCAAATGAGAGCTGAATACATTGCTCTTTTCTATGAACAAGTTCTTGTGAAAGACCTTTTAGGCCTAACAAGTAAAACTCAGCTCCTACTCTTACCTATCATCTTCAAAATCCCACGGAGGATATTAATCTCAACTTTATCAGGCATAGCGCGCTGAAATAATCGGCGAAGCCTTGGCATTAACTGCTTTGGATTATTGGGGTCTAAAAATTCAATATCAACCAGTGTTTGTTCCAAATGTTGAATAAAACCATTTATTTCACCCTGATTGGCCAGTTCATTGTCCCATTCCACGCCCCATTGCCCAGAATAATCCGCATCCAGCTTGCCTTGATGAGCTAAAATGGCCATCCGCACTTCATACCCCAACACCTGAACCGCACTGGCCACGTTTAAAGAAGAGTACTCTTCATTGGTAGGTATATGGATATGCACCTGACACTGAGCCAGCTCTTCATTGGTCAAACCTGTGCGCTCTCTACCAAAAACAAGCGCAACCTTTTGATCACAGAGCCCCTCTTTATTAGCAAGCACTTCCATGACCTTACCTGCTGCTTGTCTAGGGTGCATCAAAGGCCAAGGCAGGTGACGGCTGCGCGCACTGGTGCCCAGCACCACGGCCACATCTTCTACCGCTTGCTCTAAAGTTTGTACCACTTTCGCCCCATGCAATACGTCTGTGGCCCCACTGGCCATGGCATCGGCCTGCTCATTTGGAGTGCCCGGAGTAAAATCCAAGGGGTCCACCAAAACTAAATCGGTAAACCCCATGGTTTTCATGGCACGAGCAGCACTGCCAATATTGCCAGGATGACTGGTATTTATGAGAACAATTCGGATATTTTGCAGCATATTCATAAAAACACTAAGAAATTACCGTAAGTGTACCTAGTTTTACTTCGAGTCTGGAATTTTTTTTGCTAGAATACGCGCCCCTTTTTATAACTGAGTGTGTTTAATCCATATGCAACCCATGGTAAACCTAGCCCTGCGCGTACTGCGGGAAGCCGGAGAAGAACTTGTACACGCAGTTGATCGTTTCGATTTTGAGCGTGCTACCGACCAAGAAATCAGCAAGTTCATCGCTGACTGTGCCATTAACACTGAAAAACAAGTTATTTTCAAAATGCGTAAGCATTTCGGTGATGATAGCTTTGAAGGTCGTGAAACCGGTCGCCAAGACCCTGAATCACCTTCTGGCACAGTTTGGAACATCAATCCGCTAGAAGGCGAAGACAATTTCCGCAATAGCCTACCGCTTTATAGCATTGTCTTAACATGTGAGATCAATGGTAAAACGGAACACGCGATCATCATGAATCCAAGCAACAGCCAAGAGTTCACTGCAAGCCGTGGACGTGGTGCCGAGCTAAGTGGCCGTCGCATGCGCACTGGCAGCAAATCTAAGCTAAACCAATCGTTACTGGGCATTAAGTTTCCAGGTATGGCTCAAAACGAACACAACGATCGTGTGCGTCAACGCTTAAACAAATTAAGCTGCGAAACTCGCATGATTCGCGCCCTAGGTGATGACGCCCTTAGTCTTGCCCACCTAGCCGCTGGTCAGCTTGATGCGGTTTGGTTAAGCAATGTTGATGCGACTTCGCTTAAAGCTGGCGCGCTAATCGCAAAAGAAGCAGGCGCGCTGTTAACAGATTTCAGTGGCGGCCCTGATTTCGCTGCCGAGGGCGACGTGATTGCATCAAACCCTAAGCTATTGAAAACAGTCATAAAATCATCAATCTAACCGCTAGACTGATCGCACATATAAAGGCTCTCATGTGAATGAGGGCCTTTTTTACTTGTAAAGCTAGGAAAAACCCCCATTAACTGGCTATACTGAGAATATCTATCTGCGGGAGTCAAATATGTTGCAGTCATGGTTAGAGTCGGTGCGTGTGTTTTTACAACAAATCACTGAGCCTCAAACGTTACAACCAGTCCGAATTAAGACTGAAGAACAACACCCTATGCCTCGCAGACCTGCAAGACGTAGACGTTAAATCTAATCAGCATAAAAAAAGCGACCTTAGTGTCGCTTTTTTTATGCTTGATCCCCCCTGTGTTATCACCTCTGTCATAATTCAGTAGGATTTCTGTCACCTTATCTTCATCCCATTGTCACAAATCTTCTCTTAAATACTCATCAAACTTAAGAGGAAAAACCATGAAAACCATATTATCGATTTGCGCAGCGGCTTCTTTAGCCTTAACTTTTTCAGCCACAGCTTCTACCCTGCAAACCGCAGAAGGCAAAGTCACCTTTATTGAAGGTCAGTATTTCTTAAGCAGCGCTACCCAGCAGCAAAAATTGACCGGCATGAGCCTACAAGAACTTCGCGCTTACGAAGGCAAAACCATTAAAGTTGCGGGTGAGAATAATTCAGAAGCTATGGAAATTTACAAAATTTTTGTGAAAACCGATAGCGGCTATGAAACCAGCTATGACTGGGGCGTGGTTAACCAAGATTTATATGCGGACTAATCTTTAAACTTGTATAAAAAAGGCGATCATTGATCGCTTTTTTACTTTCAGAGATCCGCCCTAAAACCACTTGAGCGTTTCAGCTCAAATTTTTTGGGCGTAGGCGGCGAAGATATATTAAGGCAAACGGGTTTTTCTTGTGAGGCGCGTAGCCCGCTACGTAACGATCAAAAAGTATTTATTCAACGCATAGCTGGCAAGTAAGCTAGCTCAATTTTTTTGGGCGTAGCGAGCGAAAGAAAGACAAGGCAAACTTAAATTTAAAACGCGGAGCTTAGCCCGCTAAGTGAGCATTTTTAAATTTAAGTTTAACGCCGTATTTCTGAGCGCAGCAACCCAAAATTAGGCTTTGTGTTCTCGGGCCAAATAATCATGACTCTGCATCTCAAGCATTCGCGACGTAGTACGCTGGAACGGAAAGTCCAACTTACCACCGGTATAAATCTCAGGAATGGATGCATCCGCCGACATAATCACCTTCACCCCACGATCATAAAACTCATCGATTAAGTTTATATAACGACGACCTAAGTCATCATTATGGGCGCCCATGACAGGGACATTAGAGATAAGTACTGCGTGATATAAACGGCCTAATTCAATGTAATCATTTTGAGAACGGGGTCCGTCACATAACGCATCAAACTCAAACCAAGCCACATCGTCACAAATGGCTTTTGCCGGAATGTCTCGACCTAAAATCTCAACATTCACATTGCTTTCTATATGGGCGGCATCTGGAATCAAGCTATCAAAACTTTTTTGCAAACTGGATTCTGCGGTATCGTCCAATGGGAAGTGATAAAGCTCCGCTTGCTCCAGAGTACGTAAACGGTAGTCCACCCCACTGTCCACATTAACCACATCCGTGTATTTATTTAATAATTTAATGGCAGGGATAAAACGGTCACGTTGTAAGCCGTTTTCATACAAGCCATCAGGAATAATATTGGATGTGCTTACAAGGGTAACGCCGCGGGCAAATAAAGCCTGCATTAAGCCGCCCAAAATCATGGCATCACCAATATCCACAACAAAAAACTCATCAAAACAAATCACTACTGCTTCATCTGCGATTTGATCGGCAATGGCTTCTAAAGGGTTTTTGGTGCCTTCTAATTTTGTTAAATCACCGTGCACACGCTGCATAAAGCGGTGAAAGTGAGTGCGCATTTTACGCTCAAACGGCAAGGCATCGTAAAAGGTATCCACCAAATAGGTTTTACCTCGGCCAACACCACCCCAAAAATACACGCCCTGCACAGGCTCTTTCGGCTTTTTCTTTAAACCTGAAAACATCTTGCTGATGCCAGATTTGTTTTTAGACGCTTCCCATTCCGCCACCAAGTCATCATAAAGACGCTGCAAATGAGTCACAGCCATCTCTTGGGCTGCGTCATAGGAAAAGTCATCTCGTTCTAAGTCTTTACGATACAGTTCTAATGGGGTCATTGTGCTGCTTCAGTATTACATTAAATTAGGCTGCGAAAATAGACAGGCAATTTAAAGTATAGTTGGATTTGAAATTTCGCCGCACTGTACATATTTAGCGGGATAAAGGCAAATTTGAAGGTCAATATTTGTACCAAAGTTGACGTTATGAAGCACTCAAGGGCAAGCTAGAGCATCCCTAGCTTATACATCTGTATATCTGGATAAAACGCTTACTATCTCGGTTTTAAGCTTAATCAGCTGCCGATGAAAAAAATGTGTGGCCTCGGGCAATACCCGCATTTCAACACCTGAACCTTGTCCATCCACCCAAGACTGAACCGCATTAAATGGCACTAACTCATCCAAGCTCCCCATGATGACAGTACAAGGGGCGGCTAATGGTGTGGCCAATTCAAATGGCGAGTTTTCAACAGAGGGCGCCACCATCAACAAATGCGGCACTTCCACCCCTTTTTGGATTAAAACCTGAGTGGTCTTTGCAGCGATGTATGAGCCAAAACTAAAGCCCGCCAAAAACAGACGATCGAACTTATGATGTTGTTTTAACCATTCAAATACGGCTAAAGCATCGTCCACCTCACCACTTATATCCCCATATTCACCCTCGCTCTCACCCACCCCTCGATAGTTAAAGCGAATCACATTTATGCCATTATCAAGAAAGGTTTTACCGATTGTGGTCACCACCTTGTTATCCATGGTGCCGCCAAATAAAGGATGGGGGTGACACACTATTAACACATCACGGCTTGGGGATTTGGCCTGATGAAACACCCCTTGTATGCGCCCTGCCGGCCCAGTAATGTCAATTTTTTCCATAACTTTGCTTGTTTTATCCTATGATTCGACTCGGTTACTGGCTAAACTGAAAGCTTCTCGGTTCGCGTCTAAACCCCAGAGGTTTACTAAGGATTGTCTATGAGCGCTCAAATTATTTCCAGTATATTCATCTTTGCCGTGGGCATTGGCATTGGCATATTGGTGCAACGCTACATTTTAAGCCGAGGCACTCATGTGGCCGTGCTTGAAAAAGAACTGGACTCCCTTAAAGGCGAACAGCTTCAAATGAAGGATTCATTGCAGCAGCACTTTCTGCAAACCGCAGACCTGACACATGATTTAACCAATAGCTATAAAGCCCTGTATGAGCACCTTGCAGGAGGCGCATCAGAATTTACAGAAAAACCACTGGCCGATCTGAAGCACGTTTTAGATCAAACGTCAGATGAGTCACTGCCTTATGAAGCGCCAAAAGATTACGCCGATAAAGACAAAGAAACTGAGCCTGCCCAACCATAACCCCCTTTAAGGCTCAATTGCAGCGGGTATAGTTCCATCCTCATAAGCCTTATTCACCTTGAGTGGTTAAGGCTTTTCATCCGATTTTTTCGACATCTTCCATCTATATTCCCTTATTAAGTTTTCTCGCTATAAGACTATGGTTTTTTGATATAACGAATGCACTTTTTATACCCCGTTGACACTGGTATAGTACCCGCCTTAACTACCCCCTGTCGTTTTTTTGAGCAGAATATCGCTTGATCACAGAGAGCATGACATGTCGGATTATAATCTTACGCATTTAAAACAGCTTGAAGCTGAAAGTATTCACATTATTCGCGAAGTCGCAGCAGAATTTGATAATCCTGTGATGATGTACTCCGTGGGTAAAGACAGTGCCGTAATGCTGCACCTGGCCCGTAAAGCCTTTGCACCTGGCGTTCCTCCATTTCCATTACTTCACGTCGATACCACGTGGAAATTTAAAGAAATGATTCAATTCCGTGATCACATGGCCAAAACCTCTGGTATGGAATTATTAGTGCACACCAATCCTGAAGGGGTTGCTGAAGGCGTTGGACCGTTTACTCACGGTTCAAGCAAGCACACTGACATCATGAAAACCCAAGGCCTTAAGCAAGCGCTAAACAAATACAAGTTTGATGCGGCTTTTGGTGGCGCTCGTCGTGACGAAGAAAAATCCCGCGCAAAAGAGCGTGTGTATTCTTTCCGTGATAAAAATCACCGCTGGGATCCAAAGAGCCAGCGTCCTGAGCTTTGGAATATTTACAACGGTAAAGTGAACCAAGGTGAAAGCATCCGTGTTTTCCCAATCTCTAACTGGACTGAGTTAGATATCTGGCAGTACATCTATTTAGAAAACATTGAAATCCCTGGTTTGTACCTTTCGGCTAAACGCCCTGTGGTTGAGCGTGACGGCATGCTGATCATGGTAGATGATGAGCGTATGCCTTTAGAAGAAGGTGAAGTACCAGAAGAAAAAATGGTACGTTTCCGTACGCTAGGCTGCTACCCGCTAACGGGTGCAGTGGAGTCTGAAGCGGCGACCTTGCCAGATATTATTCAAGAAATGTTATTAACCACCACGTCTGAACGCCAAGGACGTGCCATTGACCATGATTCATCCGGTTCAATGGAGAAGAAAAAGCAGGAGGGCTACTTCTAATGTCTCACCAATCAGATTTAATCAGCGAAGACATCCTTGCTTATTTAAAACAGCATGAAAATAAAGAGCTATTACGCTTTTTAACCTGCGGTAACGTAGATGACGGTAAGTCCACTTTAATCGGTCGACTGCTTTACGATTCAAAAATGATCTTTGAAGATCAATTAGCCGCCATTGAAAACGACAGCACAAAACACGGTACTACCGGTGAAAAAGTTGACCTTGCATTATTAGTAGACGGCCTTGCAGCCGAACGTGAACAAGGCATCACCATTGACGTAGCTTACCGTTATTTTTCCACTGAAAAACGTAAGTTTATTATTGCTGATACACCTGGGCATGAACAATACACACGTAACATGGCCACTGGCGCCTCTACTTGTGATCTAGCCATCATTTTGGTGGATGCGCGCTACGGCGTGCAAACACAAACCAAGCGTCATAGCTTTATTGCTTCACTGCTTGGTATTAAAAATGTTGTTGTGGCTGTTAACAAAATGGACTTAATGGATTTCTCTGAAGAAAAATTCAATCAAATCCAAGCCGACTACCTAGCCTTTGCCCAAGAGCTAGAACTGAAAAACATTGAGTTTGTACCTTTATCCGCTTTAGACGGCGATAACGTGGTTAACCGCAGTGAGCGTTCTGCCTGGTACAAAGGCAAAACATTAATGGAAATTCTAGAAACGGTAGAAATCAATGCTAACCGTAACTTAGATAACTTCCGTTTCCCTGTTCAATACGTTAACCGCCCTAACCTAGACTTCCGTGGTTTCTGCGGTACGGTTGCATCCGGTATTGTACGCCCTGGCGATAAAATTACTGCGCTGCCTTCGGGTAAAGAAAGCACGGTGAAAGCGGTTGTAACCGCTGAAGGTAACCAGCAAGAAGCGTTTGTAGGCCAAGCGGTTACCTTAACGCTGGAAGACGAGATTGATATTAGTCGCGGTGACATGATTGTTAAATCTGACGACCAACCAGCAACGGCCAGCGCCATAAACGCTGACATTGTATGGATGGCAGAAGATGCAATGAAGCCGGGCAAGCAATACGATATGAAATTTGCTTCCACTGCAAACACAGGCTCGATTTCCAACGTGCATCATCGCGTTGATGTGAATACTATGGAAAAGCACAATGCTGACGAACTTAAACTGAATGAAATCGGTTTGTGTGAAATCACATTAAATAAAGCCGTTGCGTTTGATGCTTATAAAAAGAACCGTGCAAGCGGTGCATTCATTATCATCGATCGCTTAACTAACGTTACTGTTGGTGCAGGCATGATTGTGGGTGCGGCGGATGACTCTGGCTCTGATCAGTTAACTGCGGTTTCTTCACAAGAAAAAGCCAATCGCTTTGACCAAAAAGCGGCGTCTATTGTACTAACCGGTAGCAACAAACATGTTTTAGCCGGTGGCATTGATCGCAAGTTATTTGCACTTGGTAAAGCGGCTGCTTTAGTGAGCAAAGATGACATTGGTGATAACAACCCTGAAGACATTGCGTGCATCATCAAGCAAGCTGGCTTAATTGCTATTTGCACGTTTGAAGCGCAAGGCAATGCAGACTTAATCATTGATGCTGACACCACGAGCATCGAAGCTGCCATTGCAGAAATTCAAGATAAAGGCATTATCTAGTCTTTCATTGACGATATTTCTGAAAAGCAAAAGCCAATAACCCAAAAGGTTATTGGCTTTTTTTATGCCTGATGAGGTTGAAATTATTAAAGTAGCGTCACTTCGTTTTGACTGAGAAGCCATTCATCAATTTCAGCCGGAGTGTAATAGTTTATTTCTTTTAATGCTTTTGCTTTTGGCGTAATTTGATCGTACAACCAGAATCTAAATGCTTTGATCCCAATGGCATAACCTCGCTCAAACGACTGTAAATCTGTTGCCCTTTCATATTCGGCTTCAAACCGTGCATCGGCTAAGATTCGCACATAAAAAACAGCTAATTCAAACGCATTCATTTTTTCATAGTCGTTAAAGTGCACCAGCTCATGAGCTAAAATGCCTTTTAGTGCCAAATCTGAAATCGGTTGCGTCATCAGATTCTGGTTTAGATACAGAGTATATTCTCTATCACCGCTTAAAATAGACAGTGCATCAATGTCAGTGGCTAAAAAAACGGAGGGGTTATTAATGGCTTTAGGCGTTAGCTTAATATCGAGCAATTCAGGAAAGCTTTCTTCCACTAGTTCTGCCACTATTTTCATTGCACGGGCTTCCAGAATTTTTGGCAACGTGTTTTCAGCAGGCTGAGCAAACGCAGTTAAGCTCAAGCAAGGAAACAGGGCCAATAAGCACAACATGGTTTTAACAACTCTCATAAAACACACTCATCTGTATTCAATTTTCTAGATCTATAAAGTCTAAATTTTAATCACCCCTGAAATAATAGCAGTGTTTGAAATGGCCACTGGTCATTTGGCACAGCTCTTGAATTGTCCTTAATATCTTATTTCATCTTACAAACTGATTATGTTGAATGTATTACCCTACATATTGATATTGCTTTTTTCTCTGTCGGCTTACGCCCAAGACGAAACTGAAACAGAAGAAACCACAGATATCCTAGATCCAGCTACCGCGCCAGCTGATACGGCAGCTGATACGGCAGCTGAAGACGAGCCAGCGACCGTACAAATCAGGGTTGTGCCCAACCCTGCTCAGCGTCGTATGCTTGAGACCGTGAAATATTTAAATGAACACCAAAGAGAATTTGAAGTCATTAAGTTCAGCGATGAAGAATCCAGCATAAGCGGCTTATACCTGCCGGAAAACACAGGCCGCCCCCAGGGCGGGATATTAATTTTACACGACATTGCTCAGCATGCGCATTGGCCCCATACCGTGTCTCCCTTAAGAGAATATTTACCCGATTACGGCTGGAACACCTTAAGTTTATTCTTTGAGAATTACATCTCTAGTCCT
>CAJXIT010000021.1 GCA_913054055.1 uncultured Thalassolituus sp. | reverse complement strand
GCAGGAGCTTTTTTAGTAGCAGCCATATTATTTTACCTTGTGGGTGACGTTGTGTGGTGCCGCAATTATACAAACCATCAAAAGTTAATCTAGTTAAAAGGATTACTTTTTATGATCTGAAGCCGTTTTTTACACTTTTTTTGTTTTATTTCCCAAATGATGATTCAACCAAGCTAAAAGTGGCTGCCAATCTTCAACGTCTTTTTCATTGGGAGAGGAGAAATCATAAATACCCATGCCCAATTCTGAACCACGAACGTAATGTTGCGTGTCCCTAATTGTGGCCACAAATGGAATATTTAAGCTGCGCAGAAATATTTCTAACTTGTTATAACCAAGAGTATTGCGCTTTACCCGATTTGCAATCACGGCAATGGGTTTTGGCTGGCGACGAAATCCAGGGCTAAGTAACACATCTTTTATAAATGATGTAGCCGCTCGGATATCAATGGCCGAGGGAACGATAGGAATAAGAATGGCGTCACAATGACGAATGCTTTCAGATAAATCCGTGCCTGTCATACCAGCAGGTGTATCCATAATCACATGAGTAGTCGAACTGGGAACTTTTAATTGAAAGGAGCGAGTGGCTCGCACCTCACCTTTTGCGCAAGCCTCTACGGCATAAATAAATGGAAGGTTCGTTGTGCGTTCGTTTACCCACTGATAAGACGACCCTTGAGGATCGTAATCAATAATCGCCACATGATTACCTTCTTGAGAAAAATACGAAGCAATATTAGTAGCAATAGTGGTTTTACCACTGCCACCTTTGGCATTGGCAATCAAAAGCTTTTTGGGTGCACAGCGAGAAACGACTCTTGGTTTCTGCCCCTCAATCGGGTCACTTAAGTGTCGTGGCACAGCTTCTTCCATAAAACCAAGGCCTTATCCATCAAATTGCATCCTTACAATTTTTAAAGCGCCGATAAACTACGGCTATTCAATTAAAAATAGTCTAGAATTCCGCTGTTGTTAAATATCAAGGATCGAAATTTCATGAAAATCTTTACTAAACTGCTTTTATTGGCTGTTGTAGGTGCTTTGGCTGCGCCATTCTTCTTAAAAGGCCCTAATGGTCTTCCATTACTCAATTATAAAGATTTTATCCCCACTAAAGACTCAATGATCAAATCGGTGACCCCCAAAACTGAAACCCAGCTATATAAGTGGAAAGACGCAAAAGGGCACTGGCAATTTGGTGACACGCCACCTGAAGGCAGCAATGCTGAGCAAATGCAGGTGAAAACCCAAATCAATGAAATGAAGACCATTGAACTGCCGGATGGATTTAAAGATCAGGTCGAAGACTCGGATACTCAGCGAAGATTTGACCCATTGAATTCAAGTGCATCACCGCTTAGTACGGCACCTATTGAAAAAGTACCTGAAATGTTAGATCAAATTGATGGATTTCAGAAAACACTGGATGACAGGGCTAAAACCTTAGATTCTCTATAAGCTTTAGTCATCACTCTAATTCAAACACAATGCCGTTGCCTGCAACGGCTCGATATTTTTTCCCCATAAAGGCCACATCTAATACCTGAGTATTTTTAGTAGCCCAATCATTTCGGCCCTTCAATTGCCAGGTTCGCTTTAATTCTCCATTGCGAGTATTCCACAGCTGCACCATACCGCTTGAATTACCTGTGAGCAGTAATTTTGACGATTCATTAAACCGAGCACTTAAAAAGTATCCAGAGGTCGCTTTGATCGGTGTACGAATTTTTCCAGTTACCAAATCCCAAATATTCACTTCCCCGCGATGGCTGGCACCAAATCCTAACGAACCATCTTCATTAATGGCCACCACCTTTATTTGATTGTTAAGCTGCCAACTACGAATTGCTTTACCTGTGGATAAATTCCAAACTTTCACATAA
The DNA here is from genome assembly GCA_913054055.1 of uncultured Thalassolituus sp. GTDB lineage: Bacteria > Pseudomonadota > Gammaproteobacteria > Pseudomonadales > Oceanobacteraceae > Bermanella. Next base: position 16,390 of record CAJXIT010000021.1, on the reverse strand, counting down.
GAATCATCGCCGCCAGTTATGGCCCATTTATTATCTGAACTCATATCCACGGTTTGTACGATGCCCTCATGGGCCAGCCGTAATTTCACCCCTCCGTTTTGAATATCGAATACCGCGGCTTCATAACTCTCTAATCCCAGCAAGGCATATTGCCCTGTGTTACTTAAATCCATATCACGAATATCGGCTGGTGCTTCCCACAGCCAAAACGCTTCTCCCGTTTTAGCATTCCACAATACAATTTTTCTATGATCAGAGGTGGCGGCATACAAGCCATTATCGCTAATGCTACTGGCCACAATGCCGGACATTTTGTCAGCTTCATGATTCCAGTTATAAAGGCGTTCGAATTTCCCCACATCCCAATAACTACCACCATGATGCACGGATCCGATTAAGACATGTTGACCATCCTTCCCTAAGCTGGCGCTATACACACCTTGCACCGCCATTTCCCATTGCTTAGTTGGGCTGTCACCACTGGAACAGGCCACTAATACAATAAGGGCTAATATAGATGTGAGAAATTTCATAACCGCAACGCTCTGTTGTTTTCACTAAGTTTAGGTCATCTGGCAAAAAAGGAGGGACATGATCGGCCAGTCAATCGAAGGGACGATCCGGTGGGTAAAATCTGATTCCAAAAAAATCAAAGCAAAAAAAAGGGCCTTCAAATGAAAGCCCTTGTTTGCAGATGAACGCGGTTTATGACGCGATCATTTCTTTATGTGAGGTATGCAATGCTTCAATCAATACGTCTTCAATTTGAAAACGCTCTTCCAATAACTCTCCCAGCCCCGATAAATCTTTTGACAGGTCCGCCATTTTTTCAATGCAGTCTTCCGCAGTTTGGTAGCTATCGTTAAAAGCCACACATTCTGAAGTAATAAATTCCAGTCGAGGGTAATGCTTTTTAGCCAGTTCAATGCCACCATCATCAAATTCTTCGGCTTCTTTAATCAGCTGCTCGTAAACTTCAAAGTGTCCAGCACTGCAATAATCCATTAACACCTGGCAAAAGGCTTGAATCTTAACCGATACGGGCGTCTCTCTAGGACTGAACGGTTTTAACCCTTGAATGGCCACATATAAAACCAATAGCTCTTGTCGCTCGTTTAACCACTTATCAATAATGGTATGAACGCCGCCCCAACGCTCTTGCGCACTCTCACAACCTTCTAACATTGTTATTCCTCATCATTATATTTATCAGGATCAAGCCGCTAAACAAGCTCTAAGTAACAACAAATATAGGCACTGGATCACGGCCCTGCAAGGGAATTTAATTGAATTTTCCTCCTGTCTTTTTTTGCTTGAGTCCTAGGATTTTTTGCAATATGATCCATCAGGTAGGTTTTGTAATCCACTGCAAAAGCTTAGTAGTTTCTCGCCTATTTGATTAAAATCCCCCTTTCTAATATGCATTCTTTGGAAACTTAGACTACAGGGTTTCAGCCTGTTTTTTTCCCGCCAAAATAAACATCACTACCGACACAACTGCAAACCCAACAAACCATACTAATACCCATTGCGGCATGGATAATCCAATAAATGACCATTGAGCATCCGCACAGTTTCCATTCCCTCTAAACATCACGGTAAGCACTTCAGCCAAAGGTAAAGTATCCACCATATATTCTAAACTTGGGCCACACGTTGGGACCTGATCGGCGGGCAGACTTTGTATCCATACATGTCTTCCTGCTATGCCAATACCAAATAAAGAGGCTGCAAATAAAAGAGCAGAGTGAATTTTCTCGCGAAAGGGATTGATAGCAAACATAAAGCCTGAGAAACCAATCAATCCTAATAGCAATACTGCTATGCGCTGCATGATGCATAAGGGACAAGGGTCTAAAAACATCACGTATTCAAAGTAATAAGCTGCGCCCAATAAACAAACGCAGGCTATAAACATTAATAAAAACAACTGCCTAGTCGATATGAATCCCATGATATTCCTTAATTTCTGTCTCAATCGTTTTTCATGATCAAATTGAGACAACACTTATTGGTATTTGTTAGCAAGTTTCACCACAAAATCATGCCAGCTAATCTATGCTATTTAATGACATAGATGAAAGGACACAAGTCATGAAAACCATTATCTCATTCATGATCGCCATTTGCATGACCTCTTTTGCCTTGGCAGAAGGCGCAGCAGGAGGCGGAGGCACTCAGTACGTTCATTTGCAGCCAGCATTTGTTTTGAACTATGGGGCCAATACAGTGGGGCGATTAAAATACATACGCACAGATGTGGCACTACGAGTCATTGGAGCAGAGGCTGCCGGCAAGGTGAATCACCATCAAGCGTATATTCGCAACCAATTGGTGTTATTACTTAGCCAGCAAACAGAGGAAACCGTGAATTCAGCCCAGGGCCGCGAGCAGCTTCGCCAAGTTGCACTGGATGAAATCAAAGCCCTATTAAGCGAATTAGAGGGGAAGCCTTATATAGAGGACCTATACTTTCAGAACTTTGTGGCGCAAAACTAAAATGGCCACAATTTATTAAATAATAGACACAAAAAAGCCGAATCATAATTCGGCTTTTTTATTTTATAAACAGGGTTTGAAAGCTAGCCCTCTAATTGTTCGATGGCTCTTTTGTAAGCTTGTTTAATTTCGTACTGTTCATTACCGTCTTGCCAGCCTGCTTCCCAAGCGTTAGCAATCATTTCTGCGCGGTAAGGGCAAGAGCTAGAGGCCTTTCCAATCATGCCTGCCATGAATCCATGACGGTATGCTTTTTCTAGACTTTCCAGGTCCCACTGGTTTTCAACCAGTTCCATATTCGTATCTCAAACCGTTTGGAGTAAATTTAAACGAGATTGGGGCTTTTACAAGCAGATTCTTAGTCCATTAAAGACACCCAACCAAGTTGTCATTCACTATGTGAACCAGCTCACACTTTAATAAGGTACTCACTTAGATATTGGTCAAATCGTACCAAATCATCTTGCTCGATTTTTTCTTGCTTTTTCAAAGAGTTAGCACTTTCTTCGTACCAGTAATCTTGCTGATCAAGGCTGATTTTCTGCTCATACTTTTTGCTTATTTCTTCAGTTTGACCCAATGCAAACTCAACAAACGTCTGATTTTTTTCTGCCATTGCATTTAAAATCTGAGCACTTGGCGTGAGTTCTGAATTTAAAATTCTTTTTTCCATATTGCTTAAAGCAGGCACATATTTTTGACTGCCCCTTTTTTCATCCATGATCTGGGCAAGCGGTTTAAGCTCGGCCATTAATTCTTTGCCCCAATCAGACAGTAATACTGGCAGCCCATTTCGCATTAATTTAAATTCAGGGTCGCGACCACTTACCACCACTTGGCGATGATTTTGCTCCACCTCTTTGCATTCAGCTTCCGATAAATTTGGACTTGGGTGCAATAGACAGTGGGCCAAAAATAAATCCATAAAATGAATTTGTTCTTCGTCGATACCCAAAGGCGTAAATGGATTCAAGTCTAAGCAACGCACCTCAATATACTCCACCCCGTACTCGTTCAATGCCGTGAGCGGTTTTTCCCCATTCTTGCTATTACGCTTAGGGCGAATATCACTGTAATACTCATTTTCAATTTGCAGCAGGTTTGTATTTAACTGCTTATAAACGCCATCTTCTTTTACACCAATCTTTTCATACTCAGGCATAGACTGGTTCATGGCCTGCTTTAACGTTTGCGTATACGTGGGCAAACCATTAAAGCAAACAAATAATCCTTCTTGCGCATTATTCTGATAACCCAAGCCGCTCATGCGTAAACTGGTGGCAAAGGGTGAGAACAACGAATCCTTATCTAACTCATCTAATCCGTGCTCATCGTTATCAATAAAGCTTTTATCCAAAACTGGGCTCGCACCAAACAAATACAATAATAACCAAGCATAGCGACGGAAATTTCGGATCAAACCAAAATAGCCTTCACTGATAAAATCTTTATTTAAGGTCTGTGCATCCAAACCGGCTTTAAATTCCCATAATTTTTCTGGCACAGAAAAATTATAATGCAGGCCAGCAATGCACTGCATTTTACGACCGTATCTATGCCACAACCCATGGCGATAAACATGTTTCAGCTGCCCCAGATTTGATGCACCATATTGAGCAATGGGTACATCCAGCTCATCTTTAATCACACCAGGCATAGAAAAAGGCCAAATACGTTCATCACCAATGTTTGAGAATGTATAGGCGTGCAACTCTTCTAAAATATCCAAGACTTGCTTAGGGTCATCTTTTGCAGGGGTAATAAACTCTAATAACGCTTCACTGTAATCTGTGGTGATATGTGAATGGGTCAGCGCACTGCCAAGGGCTTGAGGATGAGTCGCTTGAGATATTTGGCTATCGGCATCAACGCGCAAGCCTTCTTTTTCAATGCCACGGACAAACTTAAGCGCTGCAGGGTCAATTTGCTGTAACTGAGACAGCACGTGTTGGTATGAAAGAGACAAAGGATGAATCCTAAAATATGATAGCTGGCATTATAGCCAGCTAATCAGAGAAGAAAATACAGTTCTATGGGAACAGTCCATTCTTAAAAAAGACCTATTACCAGCCTTATTTACTTGTGATTATAGACGCTTGCCTTTTTTCTGCTGCGCCTGAGCAAATAAGGCCGCCATACCACCACCTTGAGATTGGTTCGCTTGCGAACGATTATGTTGCTCCACCGAACGCTGCCCCCCTTTCGATTTACGCTCCCCTCTTGGTGTGGCTTTTTCAGCTTGGTAGTCTGATGCACTGTCCGACATTCGCATGGAAAGTGCGATACGCTTACGTGCCGCTTCCACTTCCATCACTTTCACCTTCACTACGTCACCGGCTTTCACCACTTCGCGAGGGTCCGAAATAAACGTATCTGACATCATACTAATGTGAACCAAACCATCCTGGTGAACACCGATATCAACAAACGCACCAAACGCAGCCACGTTACTCACCACCCCTTCAAGTATCATGTCGTCACGCAGATCTTTAATTTCTTCTACGCCCTCTTTGAACTCTGCTGTTACAAATTCAGGACGAGGGTCACGACCGGGTTTTTCAAGTTCATTCAAAATATCTTTAATGGTTGGTAAACCCACTTCGTCACTGACAAAATCATTGGCATTAACCGCATTCAAGAAACTGCCATCGCCCATAATCGACGACACATCCTTGCCAGCTTTCGCCGCAATATCTTTCACCACACTATACGACTCAGGGTGAACCGAGCTGGCATCCAATGGGTTTTTGCCATTAGAAATTTTCAAAAAGCCTGCCGCTTGTTCAAAGGTTTTACCGCCTAAACGGGGCACTTTTTTCAAATCGGTACGGCTGTTATAGGCGCCGTTTTCTTCACGGAACGCCACAATGTTATTTGCAATCGTAGTATTCAAACCAGACACCCGTGTCAGCAATGGGGCAGAAGCCGTGTTCAAATCTACGCCTACGGCGTTCACACAATCTTCCACGACCGCATCCAATGAACGGGCTAAAGACGACTGACTCACGTCATGCTGATACTGGCCCACACCAATGGCTTTGGGTTCAATTTTCACTAACTCTGCCAATGGATCTTGCAAGCGACGGGCAATAGAAATGGCCCCTCGAATGGTTACATCCAGCTCAGGGAATTCTTTTGCTGCCAGTTCAGATGCCGAATACACAGACGCGCCTGCTTCACTGACCACAATTTTTTGAATTTTTAATTCCGGGTGCTCTTTCATCACCTCGGCAACCAAGCGATCGGTTTCACGGCTGGCAGTACCATTACCAATGGCCACTAATTCCACCCCGTGTTTGATGCATAAAGCACGAATAATTGCTTTGGCTTCACGGGATTGGTTCTGTGGTTGGTGCGGGAATACCGCTCCATGATCCAATACCTTACCTGTGGCATCCACTACCGCTACTTTTACACCACTGCGAAAACCTGGATCTAAACCTAATGTGGCTTTGTGGCCTGCCGGCGCCGCCATTAATAAATCTTTTAAGTTGGTAGCGAACACTTTAATGGCTTCGCTTTCTGCACTTTCACGAATACGGCCAATTAATTCGGTTTCCAAATGAGTCAGCAACTTCACACGCCATGTCCACTTCACCACTTCGGCTAGCCAGCGATCAGCTGGGCGAGATTCATTTTTAATATTATAAAAATCCGCCACAATGCCTTCACACGGACTCGGCGCCAGTTTATTTGAAGCATCACCCACCACTAGATTGGCCGATAAAATGCCTTCGTTACGGCCTCGTAAAATGGCCAAGGCACGGTGGCTTGGAACGGCTTTTAAAGGCTCATCATGTTCAAAGTAGTCTTGGAATTTTTCACCTTCTGTTTCTTTACCGCTCATCACACGTACGGATAAAGTGGCTTCGGTCCATAAGAAGGTTCTTAACTGTTCAAGCAAATCAGCACTTTCAGCAAAGCGTTCCATTAAAATAAATTTAGCGCCGTCTAATGCGGCTTTAAGATCCGCAATGCCTTTCTCAGCATCGATATAGGTTTGTGCTTCGTCTTCTGGGTTTAGATTTGGGTTGTCTAATAAACCGTTGGCCAATGGCTCTAAACCCGCTTCAATAGCAATTTGACCCTTAGTGCGTCGCTTTTGCTTGAAGGGTAGATATAAATCTTCTAAGCGGTTTTTGGTGTCCGCCACTTGAATTTGTGCCGCCAGCTCGTCAGTTAACTTACCCTGCTCTTCAATGCTTTTTAAGATGCTACCGCGGCGGTCTTCTAGCTCGCGCAAATAACGTAAACGCTCTTCTAAAGTACGTAACTGCCCATCATCCAAACCACCGGTTACTTCTTTACGGTAACGAGAGATAAATGGCACCGTGGCCCCTTCATCTAACATGGCTACCGAAGCAGATACTTGATTAACGTGAACATTTAACTCTTGGGCAAGGGTGGAGAAGATACGATCCATACAGCAGTAACTCTTGATTATTATTTGATCTACACATGATATGCCTAGGTATTCATCAGGCAGCCCAAGATTATAAATCACTCCCAGCTAAAATACTTGAATCAATTGGCATAAAGAATAGGGCTTTTAAGCCCGTGATCAGATGCTTTTTTATACAGCGACTTGATTGAACGAATACAATCGTTGAATACATGCCATGTACATCTGTACTGCTTTTAATGATGAATTGTCAGATAAATACATATCCAGCCAAATTACCGCAATTTAGCTAATAATTTGTTCGTATAAATATTCTAAGCCAAAACAACCCATTCAAACTTTGTCGGCAATGGCCTTAGAATAAGGAATCGCATCTAAAAAAAATAATAAACGGCTCGTATCAATTCAACATATGCGCCATACGCGAATCACTAAAGGATTAAATCAATACTCTGCGCCACCGTTTTAGCTGCGGATTGTTCTCTAACAGAACCATCCTATGCCGTTGCCAGCCGTGAAGAATTGATGAAAAGGGCTCCCACATGACGTATTTAAAAATAACACTGCTTCTCATAATCACCTTCTCGATGAATGCGACGGCTGACTCCAATACACAAAATGACGCCAATGAGCCAACACATGAAAGTCACATGTTTAGCGGCGTATCCACATTCTTCACTGACACGGCCCAATATTTCTCGCAGCTTTTCGATGGCTGGTTTGAGCCAGCAAAGGCTGCTGAAGCGGACAATGCTCCCACGTCACCGATCGTCGTGACTAACCATACCCAGCCACAAGTACTGGAAACGAACGACATCAGCATCAACGAAAAAATCAGTCAGCTAGAACAAAGAAGACTGGCCATTGAAGAAAGACGACTGGCCGCTGAAGAAAAGCGTTTAGCCGCCACTGAAAGACGACTAGCCGCAGCAGAGCAAAGATTAGCAGCTGAAGAGGCGCGATTGGCTGCTGAAGAAAAGAAACTACTGACAAAAGACACCAACAAACAAGTCGTTTCTACTCAGGTTAGTAATCCTTTCGCGCCAGCACACAACTCACAACCTACTGAACAAAAAAGCTCACAACTAGCCAGCAAGAAAAAACCAACTAAAGAACAGAAAAAACTCACCAGCGTGGTTTCCACCACCAAAAATCCAGCCTTTATCAAACTAGAAAACCAGTACTACTTAGACTTATATAAATGGGAATTGAAAACCGAAGTATACCGCTTAGTAAAATACCCAGACTGGGCAAAAAGCTTAGGAAAAACAGGCAACGTTACTCTTAACTTCACGGTAGGAAGAGACACGCGGGTTTCTAAAGTAAACGGGGATAACGGTAAAGTATCTATTCAGTTAATTACAGAACTGCATCGTGCCATCATGGCCGCTGCAAAACGTGTATTACCACCTGATGCATTACCAGGTAATAGTTGGGACATGAGCATCGCTTATAATTTTCAGCCAACAGATGTACAACAGGTGGCATTAGAAAAACCGACCAAACCCTTGTTCCTTGACCGAGAAGAAAGCACAGTACTGATCAGTAGCGACAATAATTTAGAAAAATACCAAGAAGATGTTCAAGATATTATTAAAGATAGAATTGAATACCCTGTATGGGCCGAAAAGCTGAAACAAAAAGGAAAAGTATCATTCGAGATTGTGATCAATAAAGATGGAACCATAGCTGAAATCACACCAAAGGAAGTGAATCGTCACCTTTTTCTAAACCAAGAAGTATTAAAAGCAATCAATGAATCTGCGCCTTTACCCAGTATTCCTGAACATTTAAGGCTACACACTACCAACATGGTCATTCAACATGACTTTAAAGAAAAATAAACCGATCAAGCAAGCGGGGTTAGAAGTTCACCTTAAATAATTAAAAGGGCAAATGCCCTTTTTTTATATGCGTCACCTAACATCTAAAAAGCAAACTTACGAGAAAAACCCAATAAAACCTGCTGCGTCACAAAACGATATTCACCGTCACCTCTGTGGTTATAAATAGACACCGCCAATTCCGTTTCCCATTTATTCCATTCGCCAGCCAAGAATAATTTGGTTCCTGTGCCGTAACTGCTGTCTCTGAATTTTTGTAAATCACAGCTATTAGAAATGGTATTTATGTCATTGCTAACACCCGAATACACATCCGATGCAGCATTGTAACAAGGTGCATTTTCCACGGTGTTAAGTTCCGTTTCATAGGCGGTGCCTCGCACAGCGCTGTACATCAAATTCACACCCAAACCAACTTTAAGGTAACGGTTAGGTGAGGCGTCATCTCTTCCCCAGCTATAAAACATGCTAGGGCTAACCGCAATCACGCTCATACTGGAATAGGTCCCTAAATCCAATACCTGTTTATCACTTTCACTGCCTCGCTTAATAATTTGCTCAAAGGCATAATCATCAAAATAGTCAAAACCAAACCCGTACCCCCAATTAGAATCACTAAAATACGAGTCGTTTAATGCAATCCCAAAAATCGGCCTTGGCTTGGATCCACTGCTTAAAACGAATGCATCTTTTTGAGTATCCGCGTTTTGGAATTTAAGCTGTCTTTCGGTAAAGCTGACCCCAAGCTTTAAATACATACGCCCGAAAATGCCAAAAATGCTATTAGCACATTCACTGTTGCGTATTTCATCGTATAACGCTTCACATTGCTTATAACTTTCATTAATATCTTGTACCGCAGTCTTAATTTCTTCGATCGATTCCTTAATTGACTGAGTGACACCGTCTTCAGCCACAGCAGAAGCCGAGAAAAACAAAAGGAATACTAGGTAAAATCGAGTCATTTCAAACCTATTTTGCTGCAAATAAAACAAAGATAATACTCAACACGGATTTTTAATCATAGTAAAGCCTTAATTGCGCTACATAGACTATGCTTAATGTTGAAGATAGACAGGCACACGGAATATGCTTATTAAAACCCTGCTTCCCATTTTATTGGGCATTTTATTTTCTCAATCGAGTTTCGCACTCGAACTCAACGGTATTGGCTCGTATAAGCAACTCCGTAAAGAATTTTATATTGGCGCACTTTATCTAGCCAAGCCCAGCGATAACCCTGAGGACATCCTTTCTGATAATAACAGCAAGCGCATGGCGCTTAAGGTGACTACCAAGCGCTGGAGCCCTAGGCGCTGGTCTTTACAGTGGCAGAACGACATCGCCATTAACAACTCATTTGATAACGACCCTGAGCTAACCAACCAGCTAATGTTATTTACCGGCTTTTTAGACGACAAGCTGATTGCTGGTGATGAAATCATCATTGACTACATCCCTACCGTGGGCACCACTGCCAGCATCAATGGCATCACCATCATTAAAACGAAAACCTCTAAGTTCTTTAATAACCTACTAAATGTTTGGATTGGCAAGCTGCCACCATCAGGCGAGTTTAAAACTCATATATTAGGGATTAACAATCAAGAGGAAGCGGACTTACAAAAACGATACAACCAAATTAGCTACAATGATGCACGCTCTAATGTCATTGCATCATGGATTCAATCTCGTAAAGACGCCCTACTGGCCGAACAGCGTCAACAAGAGCAAGCCAAGAAAAAAGCACTAGCCGCTAAAAAAGCCAAAGCCGATCAAGCTAAACAAGCACAACTGGCAGCCAAGAAAAAACAAAGCGCAAAACAAAAAACATACGTAGCACCTAAAAAAGTAGCCAAGAAAAAGGTTATCACCAAAAAGAAAAAAATCGCCAGTGCTGCACCAGTTTCTAGCAAGAAAAAATCTAAAAAAGAAATTGCTCAAGAGAACAAATATTACCTAGAACTGTACCGCTGGGAACTCATTCGTGAGATTCGTAATGCGGTAGAATACCCAGAGTGGGCGAAAAAATTTGGACAAAAAGGCACTGTATCACTTTCGTTTGTGGTAAATCGCAAAGCCGAAGTCAGTGATGTAGCAGGTAAAAACCCAGATATCTCAGTACTACTGGTTTCAGAACTTCACCGAGCCATTTTAGCCGTAGTGCCTTTTATTCTTCCTCCAGATGCATTACCTGGTAATAGCTGGAAAATGAATATCGATTATGTGTTTAACCCAAAAACCGATCGACAAAAATTCATTAAAAAACCTAAAAAGCCCAGTTCACTTTCTTCCAAGAAAAAAATCAGCCGAGCGGATTACAAGTCAACGTTAAGTAAATACATTGATGATGTAAAAGACATCATTACCGATAAAATTGAGTACCCCGTATGGGCTAAAAAGCTGAAGCAAAAAGGTAAAGTGGCATTAGAAGTGGTCATTAAAAAAGATGGCTCCATTGACAAAATTAATGAAAAAACACTCAGCCGCCACGATACGTTAAATCAAGAAATTCGCGACGCCATAGAAGAGTCACAACCCTTCCCGATCATCCCGGAAAGTTTAAAACTCAATCGTACCCGTGTATTAATCGAGCACAACTTTAAATAACAACGGCCACACCTAACCGTCAGACATAAAAAAAGGAGCACAATGTGCTCCTTTTTTATACTCATGAATCATAGATCAAACTATGAATCATAAGCGTCACCTAGGGTGAGGTGATTATTTAAAGCTTAAATTAAGCTTTAGGACCCGCATCACGGATCGCTTCAGAAACGTCGTACTTAGTGAAGTTATCAACGAATTGCTGTGCAAGACCCGCTGCTACTTCATCGTACTTAGCTTGATCAGCCCAAGCACCGCGAGGGTTAAGCAACTTGCTATCAACACCTTCAACCGCTTTAGGCACTTGTAAACCAAATACAGGAATGGTTTCAGTTTCAGTATCACGTAGCGCACCAGACTGAATCGCAGCGATTACCGCACGAGTAGTCGGGATAGAGAAACGCTCGCCGCCTGCACCGTTAGGACCGCCAGTCCAACCTGTGTTTACTAGGTAAACTTGAGAATCAAATTCTGTTACGCGCTTCATTAGAAGCTCTGCGTATTCACCCGCTGGACGTGGGAAGAACGGCGCTCCGAAGCAAGTAGAGAACGTAGACTTAAGACCTTTAGAACCACCCATCTCAGTTGAACCAACAAGGGCTGTGTAACCCGATAAGAAGTGGTAAGCCGCTTGCTCTTTGCTCAAGATAGAAACAGGAGGAAGAACACCTGTCATATCACACGTTAAGAAGATAACCGCTTTAGGCTCGCCTGCTTGGTTTTCAAGCACACGCTTTTCAATGTGGCTTAGCGGGTAAGCACAGCGACCGTTTTCAGTCAGGCTTACGTCGTTATAATCTGCTTTGCGAGTATCTTCGTCGATCACAACGTTTTCAACGATGGCGCCAAACTTGATAGCGTCCCAGATCACTGGCTCGTTCTTTTGAGAAAGATCGATGGTCTTAGCGTAGCAACCGCCTTCGATGTTAAATACCGTGCCCTTGCCCCAACCGTGCTCATCATCACCAATTAGGTAACGGCTTTGGTCAGCAGACAGTGTGGTTTTACCTGTACCAGAAAGGCCGAAGAACAAGCAAGTATCGCCGTCTTCACCCACGTTGGCAGAACAGTGCATTGGTAGCACGTCTTTTTCAGGTAAAAGGAAGTTTTGTACAGAGAACATGGCTTTTTTCATTTCGCCCGCGTAACGCATGCCAGCAAGCAATACTTTACGTTGTGCGAAGTTAATCATGACACAGCCATCAGAGTTAGTGCCGTCACGCTCAGGGTCACATTCGAAGCCCGCTGCGTTAAGGATCTGCCACTCTTCTTTATCCGCTGAGTTATACGCTTCAGGGATGATGAATAAGTTACGGCCAAACAGTTGCTGCCAAGCTGTTTGAGTGGTCATTTTAATTGGCAAGTAGTGGTTAGAGTCAGAACCAACGTGTACTTCAGATACGAACTTGTCGTGCTGGTCTAGGTACGCTTCAACACGATCCCAAAGGGCATCAAATTTGTCCGCGTCGAAAGGGCGGTTAACATTGCCCCAATCGATTGCATCAGATGTGCTTGGCTCTTGAACGATAAAGCGGTCCATTGGAGAACGGCCAGTACGCTTGCCTGTTGTAACAACAAAAGCACCATTATCTTGTAAACGGCCTTCGCCGCGCTCTAGTGCTTTTTCTACCAAAAGGGCAGAAGAAAGATCGGTATAAACGGTGGTCATAATAGGGCCAATCCATCAATAGTAGGTTACCTGGCTTGTGGCCAAATAACTGAAAACATGATCGTCACGGCATAGATAACACCGAAACGCATTATAAAATTTAGGCTGCGGATTATGCCAGAAAATCCCATCAAGGCGAACCGCCATGACCAAAAAAGAGACACCCTTGGCCATTATTGTCATGGCATGGTGCGGCTAAGCCTTTATTTACAGTATATATAAGGATTATTTATGGAAGCTATACTGGGTATAAATTGGAATGATTATTAGTTATGTAGTGGGAAACCCCATGAAATGGGGCTTTCTGTAGATTTTTTACAGGATGTGCCGCTAATGCGTAGCCTTAAAACCCGTTAATAAGTAAGGTCGTCAGGCATCTGGAATAGATGGCTTTTCATGATTTGATCATGGCGGCATTCAAGTTAAATCAGCAAACAAAGGACGCCTTTGTCTGCTCCATATTGCTCTTACTTCAATTGCTGTGATTTTGATTTAGGCCCCACAAAAAGCAATGTATGCAACTGCACCAGAGCACTGCTGATGCCCAAAATGATGCCAATTAGTATTGCCATGGCCATGGGGGAGGTTAAATACCCCGTATGGTAACCATTACCGCCATCACAACCTGTCATCATTCCCAACCAGCGACCGCCGGAATCCAAACAGCGATCCTGGGCTAGGAATCCGGCGATATACAGCAAGCCTAAACCTGTTATGACTGTGGACAGGGCTAAGCAGATTAACCATTTTTTCATTTTAGTTTTTTATTTGTTAACGCCAAGCTAAGGGGCGGGCGATAGCCCGTCCATGTTTGAGCGCCTTGTATGGATAATTATTCCCACTAAATAACCTTGTTAAATGTTTTTCCATTTGGGGTGAGATCTAAGCGGAAAGTTACTTAAATGATGTTCACTTACGTTATTTAGATTTACATCACTAACATCTAAATCAATACCCAAGGCAGTTGACTTGATTCTATCTAGATATGCGAGTAAATATTCTTTATCTTCAATTGATATTTTGTCGCTCTCTAGTAATTCATAAGCTTTTTGGCTTGCGATAATAGCTTCTTCATCTCGACATAGCGCAAACAGTAAAAAGGCTCTAAAGATCCAGAACTCATAGTCGCGGTAAGTTACTTTATCAAGAAGGTTAAACGCTTTTTGATGATTATCGCGGGCACTCGTCTGTAAAGCACAAGTCCAGTAGTATCCGTTTTTTATAGCTCTAATTAATCTCATACATTTAACGCCTCGCTCTGCGGCAAGCTTGGAGCGCAGCGAAAAATTTGTCCAACAGCAGCGCCTTGTTAGGCCTAACCTTCAGCAATGCCTTGACCCATTGATGTGGACTCTACTATCGAATATTTACAGCTATATTCCAGAAAGCTAGCGAGTTCCAATAAATCAATATTATTTTTCTTTATGTCATCTGGATGTATGACAATGCGCAAACCATCGCAAAATGTATGTTCCGATGTAGACGCTATAAATGATTTCACAATTTCTTGAAATAACTCTTCGCGAGTAGCTGATACGCGCGAAAATCCTGATCCCAATATAGGAACATTTAGTACGTCTTTTTCACCATTGGAGCCAAGGTAATTCCAAAGCTCTGCTAGAGAAACTCTGATATTTTCGATGTTGCTCTGAGCCACTCCATTTTCATTTACATCTGCGAGAGCGCAAAAATACCCAGTTCTTTCGTTTGCTCGTACAGTTACCGTTGTTCCAAATTCTTGTTTATCACCAGAAATTTGACCTTGGATTACATCGTTCAAAGCCTGATGATTGGTATAATACTTTTTGGTAAATATGCCCTGAATGCTACGCTCTGAAATTACATCTAGAGATGTTACGAAGGTTGTATTTGAACCAACGACAATAGGCCCTTTTTGCTTAAATATGTCACCAGATACAAGCTCCATCGTTATATCTTTACCGTCCAATTTAAAGCTAAAACGCTTCTTTGGGATTAATCGGAATATTACAATTAAAATCCCCACAAGAAGAAAACCCCTCCAATATCCTTTGACTGAGCCTGCTGCCTCGTCAGTAACAAAGAAGCTAGTTGCTTCTACAATGAGCCACAGCATCCCAAAAACATGTAGAAATTCCGATATTGTTATTTTCAGAAACTTCATCAGATACCAAGCCCTTGATAGACTGAATCTTTGTAATAATACGGGCCGCTTTCTCCGTTCGACTTGTGCGTAGAGAAGCCCTGTGGCCAGTTGTCCATGGCGTACTCAACAGCGGACTGTTTAAATGGTATATGGATGGCAAGGGCATCGCGAAGCACAGGAGGGCAACGGTCATTGTCCATTTGCTTTTTGCCATTAAGGTTAACTGCGATAATAGGCAGGTCGCTATTTATGGCCAGCTCAATTTCCCATTTTACGAACTTTGTTAAATAACGTGTGCTTTCGCCAATTAGTAGAATCAGAGAATTTGCGTTAGCCATTCTTTCACGCAAACGCCTCTTAATAGTTTGTTCCATACTGCTATCTCTAGCTGTATTAAGATCATGCGCGTCATAGAAGTTAAAGCTTACATGCTTGCTGCTCTTCCAAGCCTTCATTAAATAGTAATAATGAATATCCTTGTCGCCATCAAAAGCAATGTAAGTCTTGTTTCGGTATGCCATCTCTGCTCCTTGAGCTTAAATTTAATTTGGGCCTAACGCCAAAAGCATGGGCGCGGCTTTTTCGCGTTCAATGCCTTTTTTTGTTATGTGATTGATTTTAGCTAGTATAATCATCCAGCAATTTAAAATGTGATTCCTTCACCAGTTTCTTTATAATAAATAGCTAATATACTCTCTGTTGTAGCAACTACATTCATTATATTTCCTTCAAATGAAGCATGAAATGAAATTTTAAAATCAGTAATCTGGATGTCTCGCAGAGCAACTGGAGAGATATCTAGCACGACATACCCTCTCTCATCTGAAAATTGCGTTGGAACAACAACATCACGTAATTTTGAATCGACTACAATGTAGGGCGTAGCACGATCATTTACTATTTTTTTATAATAATTTACGACATCCTCCATCTTCTTTTCTTTAAGTGTTGAAACATCAAAGTTTAAAACAATTTCCTCATTCGTATTGTCTTCTCTTGTATGTTCAATTAAGTAATCACTACCTACATATCCTCCCAAATGCAATGCTATTACAGAAAATAAAATAAGTGTGTACAAAGATCCTTTCATCAAGCTTCGTGAACTTAATAAATAGACTGGGAGAATTATCGGATATCCTATTAATATTAGAATTGACATCAAAACATTAGGCTTACGACCCAACCTTAATGCATCCATGACATACCAGTGTAACATTAGAAAGCCAGTAATTAATGACTCAAAA
>CAJXIT010000020.1 GCA_913054055.1 uncultured Thalassolituus sp. | reverse complement strand
TCATGAGTGCCATCGGATATCTGCACATAAATACTGTCATGTGTTTCACCTAAGTACTTATGGGTTGGAGTGCCTGAGATTCTGCCTTGCTCATCAATACTCATCCATTCTGGGGCATTTAATAAACTATAAGTTAAGCTCTGTAGGTCGCTATCTACAGAAACAGTTTGTGAGAATTCAGATAACTCCCTCACATAAGACCTTGATAGAGGTAACGTATTAATAGCCAAAGTTGAATGCTCAACCCGAATGGTCACATCATCTGACTGAAACAATTCGTCCCCGTCTTCAACACTAATACTATAAGTATATTCTTGATCCGCATCTGTGTGCTCTGGCGTACCAGAAATCACATTTTCTTCAGCATCAAACTCAGCCCAAGCGGGTAAATTATTAATTGTGATGACAGCATCTTGTGATGCATTTTGAAGGCTAACTTGATAGCGATAAGCTGTTTGTTCTTTAATCGTAAGGGAGGGTGGTTGATTCAACATCCCTAGGCCCGTATCCGTCTCTGAACCACAAGCAACTAGGAACAACATTAGGCACAGAAGCGAGATCCGTTTCATTGCGATACCTGTTTTTATATTTATTATTTTGAGGTCGACATATTACCGGATATCCCCCTAGATTCAATAATACAGTCGAATTGCGCCCTAAAGTAGACGTACCGCCGTACCACCAAGAACGTTACCCCTCTCGAATCCCGCAAATATACACGCTTTTTCAACCCTTATATGACTTTAGGTAGATGCATCTCACGCGTAAGGCAGATGGTGGCCTATCTCAACCTACCTAATAATACTCAGGTAATTTAAGCATATAGGCATCCACATGAATCGGATATTAGGAATACTTGCATTAAGCGCATTAACCACGGCATGTACCGTCCCTTCATCAGAGGTTGGGGAGACCGTTTCAGGCCAACCCAACTCAGGGTCAAATACCAGCCTTGAAAAACAAGCTCAATTACAAGCGCACTGGAACGAAGACGTATCAGGCAATGTGACGCAAGCATACTGCATCGTATGCCATAGCGACTCGAGTATTGCCAAAGATACTGGCTGGGTAATATTAGAAAATAATCAAGACGATTACCTAACCACAAATCTGTCTAGAACACTGGCATACATGGATGCCAATGAAAACAATGCCCAGAAATTGTTAGATAAAGCACAAGGTGTCAACCATGGTGGTGGCGCGGTTATCCAAGATGGAACAACCGCATCTGACCACTGGGTTGATTTTATTGAGCTTGCACAAACAAGCGAAACCGACTCATCGAGCCCTGATTCAGGTAACTCTGACGGTTCTAATCCTTCTCTTAGCCGTCAAGCAGCCATAGATTTTTATACTGACAACTTAGAAAACGATCTGATACAGGGAGACTGTTATGTTTGCCATCAAGCTGACGGTGTGGCTAAGAATTCTGACCTGATATTTATTGCCAACAACGTTAATGATTACGAAACTTTCAATGCCAATTCCGCTATCAATTACGCGCAATTATCAGCCAGTAATTTTAATAATTTTTTACTTAAACCCATTGGCCAAGGTCATGGGGGCAATCAAATCATCGAGATCACTTCCGTTCACGCTCAAAATATTTCTTCATTCCTGACGCTTGTTGAAAACATCGTAGACACGCCAGAGTCAAGTGTAACAGCTCCAAGTAATGCGCAGGCTTCAGTACTACTAGGTGAAGTATTTTTTGTCTGGGAAATGAGTGGCGATCACGATGGCTTTGAAGTGCAACGAAAAGAAGAAAATGGTGAATGGCAAAACATCGCCACCTTAACCGAGAACAGTAATTTATATAGAGACACCAGCGTCGAAAGTAAAAACTATCAGTACCGGGTTCGAGCAACACTTGAGCAAGACAACTCAAATTATTCAAGTGCTGTAAGTGTCAGCATTGATTAAAAACAAAAATTGGGAAACGGTTTAAAAACCAGTTCATAAAAAATGATAAAGCATGCATAGCTGCTAAGTCACACTGGAGACACACATGATCAAACCACTATTACTGGCAATTGGGGCCTTGGGGCTCATTGCGTGTAGCGATGAAAGCGGAACGAGTATAGAAGGGGCAGGTAATATTCATAATGATTTGATGGGTGGCTCCGCTAATCTATCGTCAGAAATGATGAAGAAAACCGCTTTCTATTTTTCAGATGAACTGCCTTCTCAAACTGAATTAGCCAACATGGATGAATCGGATTATTCCAATACTGTTAATCAGATTATTCAGGGATCCGGTTTCACAGATCGACTAGTGGCGATTTTTGAAGACAAATTAATGTCTGATAAGTATATCTCCAGCAATGACCGTGATGGTGCAATTGATCTATACAATAGTCGAGATTACCCAAACCGAAAGTGGTATGACGATGAATATGAAGAGCAAGGCACCATTCGAAATTGTGTTAGAGACATCACCAATGATGCCTTAACCAATGCTTCGATAGAATTAGTTCGCCATGTAATAGACAGTGATCACGCTTTTTCTAATATCCTTACCGCTGACTATATGATGGTGAATTACTACTCGGCAAAATCACTGGATGCACAACTCATTAATGGTGGAGAATTTCGTCAACTGGATACACCTGTTTGTACACAAACGGATTCCGGTCAAATTGTTAATAGCATTTCATATGATCCTACCGACTTTCAACCAGCAAGAATTGTTCATCAGCAACAACGCTTTGATCAACCCGTTGCCCATGCTGGATTATTATCCGACGTGGTCTTTCTAAATCGTTACCCAACCACTGATACCAATCGTAATCGCCACCGTGCGCGTATCGTAATGGATTACTTTTTAGATTTTGATATTTTGAGTATCGACAAAGACAGAACCATTGACGCCAATGATAGCGTGAATGCCATACCTACCATGGACAACCCTGACTGCACCATCTGCCATAACATGATGGACCCAATCGCATCCGCTTTCCGTTCAAGAAATGCAACAGGCCGAATTATTCCGGTGGAACTTAATCGTGGGGATAATGCTTGGAACCTTAATGACATTTTAACCCCTGGATACCTGGGACGCTCTACCCCGCAAGATGTCATTGAAAATTACTCTATGCTGCCTTGGCTAGCACAACAAATTGTAGCCGATGTACGTTTTCCACGAGCCATGATCAAAACCTTATATAAAGGTTTATACGGCGCGACACCTGATCGCACTCTCGAAAGTTCTGATGACTATGCAAGCTATGAAATGTTAATTGATGATGCGATTGTGGCCTTCACGTCTAACAACATGGATATGCGTGCAGCTGCCAAAGTGATGGTAGAAAATGAGATGTGGGCGAACGCACAAAAAACCAATCAGGCCAATACAAACCTTAAACGCCGCTTAGTGACCCCTGAGATTTTAAATAAAAAGTTAAAAATGTTAACGGGAGAAAGCTGGGCTGATCTTGAAAGCAAAAGTAGAGAGATCATGTTTGGCGGAGTTGACAGCGACTCTGTTACAGAGCGATTAATCGACCCAAATGGTATTTTTAGCAAAATGCAAAACCGTATGGCCGTTGAAATAGCCTGTCAATCAGTGGCAAGCGACTTAGCACTGCCAAAAGAAGCGAGAAAGCTATTCCCTTACGTAGACATCACCACCTTGCCCACAACACAAGATGGCCAATTTGATAACAGTGCGTTAGAGATCATCAAACAAAATATTCAATATCTACACAGCCATTTACTTAATGAAAACTTAGATACAACCGATCCCGAACTGCTATTCACCTATCAGCTATTTTTAGATGCACAAAAAAATGGCCTAGCCCGAATTGAAAATAGCGATGATTACGACCCAAAACCTTTAACGTCATTACATAGTGCTTGTAGCATACAGTCAGATCACCCGGCGCTGGCTGACATGATTGGAGATAACAACCAATCAAAAGAACTCAGAAGCGTACGCTACCCTTCAAGCTGTTTAAGCATCGAAGGCGATAGCTTAAATATGCAAAGTTGCAGCGGTGAACAAGCACAAACCTGGATCACGCAAAACGGTCAAGTGAAATGGGGTGCAAACGCAAACATGTGTATCACAGCAAGTGCTTTAAGTAATGGAGGTGATTTATCTTTAGCACCCTGTGAAGACAATAATGCCATGCAAAACTGGAGCATTCAGGGTGCACAATTTAGAAATGGGAATTTTGCAATCGATGTAAGTGGCAGCAATCAATCACAAGTCCATGTTTGGAGTAATCATGGTGGAACAAACCAAGCTTGGTCAATTGATGGCACAGATATTAGATCGGACATAAACCAAGACGAAAACTACGTAATACGAGCATGGATGGCCGTAGTGACTTACCTATTGTCTGATGCACTGTTCATTTACGAATAAGAGGAGATTATTATGAATCGTCGTAACTTTATAAAAATGATGGCTGCCACTGGTATGGCCACAACCCTGCCTCTTAGCATTCAGCAAGCCAATGCAGCTGGCGTCACAGACAAATTTTTAGTGGTTGTAAACATGGGCGGTGGCTGGGATCCCACCTGTTTATGTGACCCTAAAGGTTATAAAACCGATAATAGCGGTAACATGGTTGAAGGTGTATACATTAATAAATCTGAAACCAATATGGGCAATATTAATCGCATTCAAATTGATTCAAATAAACGATTTGGCAATATCCAATGGAGCGGCATTCCTGAAACAGCTGATGGTAATGCAGCAACCCGCACATTAATTGAAGCTCAGTACGATGACTTCTTTAATACTTATGGCGATCGTCTTATCACGGTTAATGGTATTAATACACAAACAAACAGTCACAGCATTGGTAACCGACATACTTGGAGCGGTAAAAAAGACCCAGGCTTTCCAGGTATCGCTGCGCTGCATGCTGCAGCCGCTGCACCTGAAATGCCAATGTCGTTTATCACCAATGGTGGTTACGATTACACCGCAGGGCTGGTAGCAAAAAGCAGAGCCAACGATGTGGATTACATCACCCAAGAATTATCCAATGCTAATCATTACAATAATTCATCTAACGCTGATCGAGGTATTTACTTCAAAGATGATAATGGTATGGCGAATGAATACGGGGATATTCAAGCGGCTATCTCACGTCGCCAAGCACGTCAGCAAGGCAGCATCCAAAATTCAGGTTTTAGAGATCAACTTGGCCAGCTTTTTAGCGTGCAAGGCAATGACGAAAATTTAAAAACATTTGGGGCCAACCTTGATGCCATCAATTCAGACAGTTTTGATGGAGAGTGGAACCCTGGACGTAATAGTGGATTAAAAAATCAAGCAAAAATTGCCGCTGCCGCATTTGCTTCTGGTGTGGCTGCCTCAGCCAATATCAGCATGGGTGGTTATGACACTCACAGCAATCATGACCAAAGCCATTACCGTAAAATGGGTGATGCCTTAGAAGCCGTGCATTATTTAAATCAAGCACTGGCATTTTATGGCATCGCAGATCGAACGGTTGTGATTGTGGCTTCAGACTTTGGCCGCACACCTTGGTTTAATAGTCGTTCAGGTAAAGACCATTGGTCCATGACCAGTAACTTGATCATCACACCTGAAGGCCATCAAACGGGTGGTAAAGTATTTGGTGAAACCGACGATCTTTTCAAAGCAAAAAAAGTAAATGTAAACACTGGACGTGCAGACGAAAATGGCGTTGAAATAACACCCGCTCATATCAACAAGGCCTTAAGAAAGTATTTAGGCATTGAAGATTATGCGGTAGCAGGGGGATTTGAGATTGCAGCTGAAGACATTAACCTGTTTGGATAATTAGCAACCTTAAATTTAAAATCAGTTTAGTAGTCTAAAAATAAAGAAGCGCGACATATGAGCGATGTCGCGCTTTTAGAGTCATGATTTTTTCATAATGGATTTTTGAATAAGCATCTCCTACGCCCATCTGGGTCTCTACTTTCTGACCTTCATCTTACAAACGATTTTTGGTTACGAATATTCAAATATATCTAAATGAATATTCGTATATCTCGATGCGTGTTTAGTGGAAGATTATTTGTTTAAAAGAAATAACCCTAAACGTCTTAAAACTCATCTTCAGCAAACGCCATTAATGTAGACTTTCCGCCTTCTACATCCGCTTTGAAAAAAGCAGCTTGAGCGTGAGCCACACGAAAGAAGTGATCCGCCGCTTTTAACTTGCCATCATAAAATGCTTCGGTATAAGCACCGTCACCTTTTTTAGAACCTGCCACGTTTGCCATGGTTGCCCACATCACCGCCATTGAAGTTAATGCAAACAATTTTAACATTGGAGTAGCCGCCGCACCCGCTTCTTCAGGGTTTTTACTGGCATGTGCCGCCAGCCACATAAGTGACTCTTGTAACGTTGAAAGTAAAGCCTTGCAGTGCTTCACATGGTCTTCATTATGCAGCTCTGCAATCATCTGGTTCATTTTAGCAAAGTAGGTTCTAGGTAAGCGCCCCCCTTTCAGCATCAATTTACGACCCACTAAATCTAAAGCTTGTATGCCGTTGGTGCCTTCATAAATGCGCGCAATACGGCCGTCGCGTAATAATTGCTCCACTTCCCAATCTTGGGTAAAGCCTGACCCACCCATGGACTGTAAAGCTTGGTCTGTTGAAAAATAACCATCATCGGTTAAGTACGATTTAATAATCGGTGTCATAATTTGAACGATGTCATCCGCTTCTTCACGTACTTTTTCATCCGGATGTTTTTCAGATAAATCCAAATGCATACCTGTCCAGTACGCCATGCAGCGCGCCCCTTCTAAGAACACTTTTTGCTGACTGATCATACGACGCACATCAGGATGTACAAGAATCGGGTCGGCTTTGTCTTCTGGATTTTTAGGTCCTGTCAGAGATCGGCTTTGCAATCGTTCTTTAGCAAAACCTAAGCTGATTTGATACGCTTTTTCAGCTAAGCCCAACCCTTGAATACCCACCATGATTCGCGCAGAGTTCATCATAGTGAACATGCATTTTAATCCCTGATTTTCTTCACCGATTAACCAACCTTTTGCATTTTCAAAATTCATCACACAAGTGGCAGAGGCTTTAATCCCCATCTTATGCTCTAGACCACCACAAAATGCAGGGTTACGCGTACCGTCTTCTAAAAATTTTGGCACTAAAAAAAGTGAAATACCTTTACTGGAATCTGGCGCACCAGGCAGTTTTGCTAACACCAAGTGAGCAATGTTATCCACCATGTCGTGCTCACCACCTGTGATCCAAATTTTGGTGCCAGTAATGTGATAACTGCCATCCGCTTGCGGATCAGCCTTGGTGCGAATCAAACCTAAATCTGTGCCGCACTGAGGCTCTGTTAAACACATGGTGCCAGTCCATTCACCTGAAATCAGTTTAGGCAAATAGGTGTCTTTAAGAAAATCGCTGGCATGCAAAGTCAGTGCATCAATGGCACCGTGGCTTAAGCCTGGGTACATGCCCATGGATAAGTTCGTTGAACAAGCCATTTCATCCACCACTATTTTTAATAAATGTGGTAAACCTTGGCCGCCATATTCTGGCGAGGCAGATAACCCCGACCAACCCCCTTGCGCAAACTGTTTGTAAGCTTCTTTGAAACCTGTGGGCGTGGTCACCAGCTTGGTCTCAGGGTCGTATTGACACCCTTCTATATCCCCCTGCTGATTAATCGGCTGCAAAACATTTTCAGCCATTTTAGCGGCTTCATCTAATACGGCACGAACCATATCTTCTGTGGCATCTTCGTAGCCGGGGCATTCACTTAGAGAATGCGCTTTAAGCACGTCAAATAAAACAAAGTGCATATCGTTAAGTGGTGCGTTGTAGTTCGCCATTTTTATTCCTCAGTCATGACGCAAAAACTGATGTGACCTATAAATAATGGTGAGGTCTGTTCGGGCGTAAATCCGAACCATCAGCTCGAAAGCTTCCCAGTGGCAACTAGCTATACGCAAAAGATTGCTGAGAGGTTCACTTTTAAAACGAGTTTCTTAACACATACAAGAAAATGGCAGAGTCGCCATGAGAGGAAAGGATATGATGAGAGTTATCAATCCGTTTAAAATGTCAGGTTACAAGTGATATAAGGGATTGTGATGCGCTAAAATTCCCTACAAAAATAATGTAATATTAAGCGATATCCAAACCTTCACACGGGTCTCCCATTCCTGGTTCACGGGAAATGATGCTTCTCATGTTATTGGATAATTCGGCCAATCGATGGGCAATGACTGTCATGCGTTTTAAGTCTTCCATAAGCACATTGGTGGCTTCGGTTTGCTGAATACTCACTTCTTTTAATTTATGGCTGCTGCCCACCAGAGATTTTGTTTGGCTATCTTGTAGCTCAACGCCTTCAGCTATTTCATGAACATGCCCAATAATTTCCTCTACTGCGCTGATCACTTGATTAAATTGTTCGCTGGTTTGATTCACAATCAGCGATCCTTTATCACTATCCTGAATACTTTGATTTAAAATATTTCGAATCTCTTCGGCTGACGTATTACTGCGCTGAGACAAAGTACGTACTTCGTCGGCTACAACAGCAAACCCTCGACCTTGCTCGCCGGCTCTTGCTGCTTCAATGGCCGCATTAAGCGCCAACAGATTCGTTTGATCCGCAATGCCGGTGATCATTTCAGTGGTACTAGAGATGGTATCGTTATTAGATTTAATCACTTCCATGGAATCAATTAAACGGGACATGCTTTCAATACTGGCACTGGCCAACTCTTGAGTACGCTGCGATTCATTTAATGTCTTTTTGACCAAGCGCTCTTCATCTGTAAATGAATCTGACATGGTGCTTAAAAAGTCATCGGTTTCACCTGCAGACTCTGACAACTTTTGAATATTAGAGCACAGCACTTCGGTCTCTCGCTGAACATTACCCTGCATGGTTAATAGTTCACGAGAAAGCTCAGATAAAATATCCACACTCTCATGAGACACATCCACAATTTGCTCTAATACATCTGCATTTTGCTGGGCTTGCTGCGTTTTTAACTCGGCATTATTGGCCGCTTCTTTAGCGTGCTCTGTGGCCGCTGAGCGCAACCGATTACCATAAAACTGCGCCAGCCAAGTAACAAATAAAGGCAGCATAAAACCAGAAATACGGTCTTTCATGGCAGAACTTTCAGGCATTTCATAGCTAGGCAGCTGAGTACCTGATAATTCGGCAACCATTAAGTAGCCCACATACGCAAACATCAATGTGGACCAGCCAAACGCCTGCTTAGAAGGTGTAAATAAATAAGCAAAGCTGATAACCGCCAGTGGCCAAAAGATATGAGAAGAATTCAAACCGCCAGTTTGGTAGGACATATTACAAGCGTGAATAGCAAAACCCAAAATGAAAATGCCCGCGCACACATCCACTCTTACGGATAAGCGAATCAAGACACAGCTTACCAACATTAATATTAGTATTAGAACGGATGTGGTCATAAGCGGCGTGTAGTCTAAGCGCCACCACTTTATAACACTGTAAATACTCACCAATAACCCAAAACCGGTTAGCAATATAATGGTGCGATACCACTCTATTTCATCCGGGCTTAAATCTGGATTTTTAGGGGTCAAAAAATCAATATATGGCTTGGCTGGATTCACAATTCACTACAGCTACAACATCGTTATACTGAGTATAGCCATAAAGAGACAAAGTGCTTACTAAAGCCCTGCTCATACGATTCATAGCAAGGAACCACCTTTGAAACAGCCTTACGGCCAGCACGATCAAAGGTGATATAAGGATAGGAGGGGTAAAAGTCACATATTCCAGAAGGTAAATACTTACCCTCTCCAAAAAGAACGTGATACAACAGCATGCATCACGTTTTTATTTGAAGAAATGAATGACTAACGAATATTCATGCAGTTTGCATAATACGTTGTCGTGGCAGGCCAGTCAGAAAACACACCCATCACACCCACGTCTTTCGCCAATACATGCAGCACTTCTAGCATGTCACCATCATGGTCAATCACATCTGGATTACCTGTTAAGCCATTTAAAGATTGGTAATACCAACCGCCATTATCTTTAAGTAAACCTGAGCGCTCTAAGGTCCAAGTAATCAACTTCAATCCAGCCTGCTTAGCGTTGGTGGCATATTGCGATGGCACAATCTCTCCTTGTGAGTTCACCTCAAGCAGCATCCATAAAGGCGGCGCCAATACACGAATGCCCTGTTGACGCATTGCTTGCATCGCCTCTAAGCTCACACTGGTATCGTAGGTGCCATCCAACAAAACACCCTGACGACCAAATCTTGGATAATCACTTGCCCAGTACAATACATCCTCTTGATTGAACGATTGAGGCCATACACGACGAGGGTGAATGCCCGCTTCTCGGTATTCTTCAATCATCTGACTGGCATAGTCTTGTTGGCTGTAGTCACCTTCAAAAGGCATGTCCACAGAAGGGGATTTCAACTCCGGCGTGAAGTCCACACCCAAGCGATTAAATAACTCAATGCTTTCCGCATGCGTTAATAACGTGCCTTTGCCTGAATACAAATCGGTGCGCCAATTCGCTGTGGCGTTCATATAGCCTTCTATGGATGTGGCCGTTTGATCAGCGGCATCCATCTTGCCTTGAAGAGTTTTAAACTCAGCCACGGTTATATCACTGGTACAGCATTTTATATCCGCCCCATTGACCAAGTTACCTTCAGAATCGAACTCTGGCGCCACCGAACACTGCTGAGCTAACGGTGTTGCCAATATATTAGTGGTGGTATGCAAGTCGCATTGAGAATGACGACACACCAATTCTCGGTCTTGGGTAAACGTCACATCGCACTCTAAAATGCCAGCGCCCATCTTAGCGGCGGCTTCATAGCTTTCCAGTGTATGCTCTGGAAACATCATGGGCGCACCGCGATGACCAATGGAAAACTTTGAAGATGTAAAAGGGCCTTTAGCACAACTGGCTAACTGCTCTTTTAATGGACTGTCATCCATATCATCCACTAAAAAAAATGGGCGAGGGCCAAGCTGAATAGAATGACGCTTCTTTAATTTGCTAAAAAAGTCATTCCAAGGGGAATAGGATTGTTGGCTGGCATTGGAGAGCTGGGCCGTTGATAGGGCAACCATCCCTATCACTAAATACAGGGCCAACTTAGTCAAAATTTTATTCATGTTTGCATTCCTATAATTGAGAGGTTTTGGCCCACATCCAAAGAACCAAGCTCAATTTAAGAACACAAGATGACAAACAGATGAGTTATTTATGAAGGTGTGATGACGTTTCACATCACGGCATCAAGGGGTCCATCAAGGCATCAAGGGGTCAGAGTACTTGATCCTCTAGAAAGCCTAAAGACTTCCGATCCCCTCCATGCCCTTTACGTCTTGCACCTGTTTTTTCTTCAATCATTCGCTTAAAGCGGTCATCCCCTAACACCCAATCCTTTTGTAAAGCCTCTCTGATTTCATTTAGTTCAAATTCAGGCATCAGCCCTTTAAATAATTTTCGGTAAGCTTTTTGTCGTTTTACAACATTATTATCAAGTCGTAAATATTCTTGATGAGGTGTAATTAATTGAACCTCTCGACCAGCTCCATTGTATTGAAAACTCGACCACGGATATT
Source organism: uncultured Thalassolituus sp. (assembly GCA_913054055.1). GTDB lineage: Bacteria > Pseudomonadota > Gammaproteobacteria > Pseudomonadales > Oceanobacteraceae > Bermanella. Next base: position 6,690 of record CAJXIT010000020.1, on the reverse strand, counting down.
CACTTGCATGTAAAACCATACCTGCGCGCACAGGGTTTAGTTCAATATAACGATAAACCGTTAACAGATATCTTTCCGAGTCGACTACACTCGACTTGAACCTCCCTTCCCATAAAGTGCCTGTTCGTTGATACATGGCATTAAAATATCGAACGTACTTCCGACCTAAGCTTTGCATCATTCGACTTATATCACCATCACCAATAGGTGTAACTAGCATATGTACATGATTCGTCATTAGAACGTATGCATGGATTTCAACACCATGCATCTCAGCTGAATCTTTTAAAAAAGTAAGATAGGTTGCATAATCTTGCTTTGAATAAAAACAAGGTTCTCGATTATTGCCACGTTGAACAATATGGTATGAACATCCTTGTAGGTAGATACGAGGGAGGCGAGCCATCAGAAAATCCTTTTCTAAATAATATGCCACACCTATAAAATCAGTTTAGCTCTCACCAAACAATCATGAAAAAGTTTAAAATCAAGTACTCTGACCCCTTGATTTCAACATTTAGATCGGTAAACGCGCTTTCATTTATGCGGGCTAATATCTGATTACCGTCGTGGTAGTAACGGTATTGGCTGTTGTTGTTTTCATCAAACGAACCAATAACATTTAAGCCTTGATAGTGATAACGCTGCTGCGTGGTGTTGGCTATTTGTGTATTGGCATCGATTAAGGTTTCTGTTTTATGTACACGTAAACCGTTGGCGTCGTATAGGAACTGGCCCACTGTGCTGCCGCCCACTTGCACTTGTTTCAGTTGGTTGCGGGTGTCGTAGATATAATCTGTGATGGCTGTGGTGTTGTTCTGTGTTTTGGATTTCTTGGTTAAGTTACCCAAGGTGTCGTAGTCCACAACTGTATTGGCGTTTTCAACGGCATCCACAATAGACGTCAGCTGGTCGTTATTGTCGTAACCGTAGGTGATGTTTTTGGTTACGTCACCCGCTGCTGTGGTGAAGGTTTCCGTTTCACGGTTGCTGTTGTTGTCGTAGGTGTAAACCGCTGTGCCGTTGCCCTGATTATTGTTAGATTGGGCTTTACTGTCACCTGCATAAATAGCCTGAGTTAAACGGTCTTGATCGTCGTATTCAAAGTCCGTCACTAGGGTGTCTATGCCGTTGAATTCCGATTCTTGTGTGCGGTTTTGATTATCATCGTATTGATAATCAAATTTGTGCATCACGGTGCCGCTTTGTTCATGCGACAAGGTGCTTAGGTTGCCGTAAGCATCGTATTCGTGCTTGGTGGTGACGCCGTTGTCGTGGGTCTTTTGTTTGATGCGATCATCACGGTAGTAGGCTAAGGCGGTGCTGCCAAAACCATGGGTGACACCGGTTAATCGGTTTTTGGCGTCGTAGCTGTAGGCCACTGCGTAACCGTTGGCCCAGCCATAGCCTAGGCCGGTTTGGTTGCCGTTTTTATCATACCCATAGGTGCTCACATTGCCATGAATGTCTTGTTTACTGGTCATGCGATCAAACTGATCATAGGTAAAGGTTTCGGTGCCGGATCCGTCGCCGTTTAGGTTAGCTTGCGTTTGACCTGTGAGGTTGCCGTTTTTATCGTAGGCGTAGTCAATGGTGCCATGGCTGTCGCTACGTTGTGTTAAACGGTTTATGTCATCGTATTCAAAATCGATTTGTTCGTTATTGGGCAACAGTTCATTTTTCAGATTACCGGCTGCATCGTATAGATAGGTGTACTCATCCCCTTCTGGGTAGGTGAGGGTTTTGATGCGATTCAGTTCATCGTAATCCCATTGAGTGATCTGATTTTTGCCATTGGTGGTGTGGGTACGATTGCCGTTTGCATCATAAGCATGTTCCGTTACCACATTGTCTGGCGTGGTAATGGTTTCTAGTTGATTAACGTCGGTATACGTGTATTCCCAACGGTTGCCATTCCCATTTATAAGGGCGGTTTGGTTGCCTTCGCCGTCATATTCATAAGTTACGGTGATGCTGTCTAATGTTTCGGACGTTTTGTGGTGACGGGCGTTGTAATCGTAAGTGGTTTTTCTATTCTCACCATCAATGAATGCTGACACATTACCCACTTCATCGTATTGATACTGCAATACGCTGGATAAAGGGTGTACCTCTTCTACTTTACGACCTAGGGCGTCGTAGTTGTAAGCAACGGTGTTGTTTTGTGCATCGGTTGTGGCAATAAGCTGCCCACCCACGTTGAATTTTTGCGTTTGTAAGGTGATGCCATTGCGCCTGGTAACAACGGATTGACCTGAGCTGTATTCACGGTAGCTGTTTTCTGTTTTATATCCTTTGGCATCTACTTCGGTTAATACACGACCTAAGCCATCGTATGTCATGGTAATCACATGATTGAGCGCATTGGTGGTTTGAGTGCGTTCATTAAAATCATTGTATTGATAGCGGGTTGTATTGGCGCGACCATCTGTAATGGTCAATGCATTGCCTTCACCGTCATAGGTGCTGACAATCGAATGATTGAGTGGGTTGGTTTGTTTTTCTAAATTGCCAACCTTGTCATATGCATAGGTGGTGGTGTGATTGTTTGCATTCTTTTCGCTTAGCTTTTGTCCTAACTCGTCGTAGCTGAAGTGATACTCAGCATTATTAGGCAGCTGGGTTTTGGTAAGCTGATTAAGTGCATTATAGGTATGGCGGGTTACCTGACCATTTGCATTTGTCTGGGTGAGTTGGTTGCCAATAGCATCATATGTCCGCTGCCACAATTGCCCTATGGAATCAGTATAAGACACTTGGCGATCAAAATGATCATAAGCATAGGTAACCGTCACTCCATTAGGGCGCTGTTCGTTAAGCACTCTGTTAAGTTCATCTAAATTAAATTTCCAAACCTGATCAAGGGCATCTACTTTTTCAATCAAACCATTGATTTTGTTATAGCTATAACTTGTGGTTTCGCTCAGGGGATTCACTTCTAGTAACTTGTTGCCTTCTCCATCGAACTGAAAGCTCCAAACACCTTCACCGGTTTTTTGCTGAGAAATAACATTACCAGAATGATCGTATCCGTAATTTGTAACGCCGCCGATTGGATCGGTTTCAGTCACTTTATGTCCGATAGTATTGTATGTGTATGTCCAAGTTCGATTGCCGGTTGTCATTTCAATAGGCTGGCCATGGCTATCGTATTGATACGAGGTCACTACGCCATTTTTATTGGTTTGGGTTTTAACATTATTAGTGTTGTCGTACTGCCAACTCTGATTATAATTTTCAGCATCGGTTTCTTTAACCAGTCTATTCTGTTCATCAAATTCACGAAGCGTGGTTTGAGTGACGCCGTTTACATTGATGGATTGAGATTCTGCATTGCCATTACCGTCACGCACATACGTAATGGTCTTACCTAGAGGGTGATTTTCACGGGTTAATTGATCCGCATCATTGTAGGTATATACCACCTTACGTCCCAGCCAGTCAGTGGCCGAGGTTTGATTACCATTTTTATCGTATTCAAATGTTTGAGTGTGACCTTGATAACTGACTTGAGTTTGATTACCCATGGCATCATATTCATAGGTTTTGGTACGTCCGATGAAATCAGTTTCTGACGTAACTTGCCCCAAACTATTACGGGCCAATATATGATCGTCACCATTAGGGTTGGTCTGTTTTATGAGCTGACCTAAATGGTTATAGGTATAGCGCGTTGTATATCCGTTGTAATCAGCTTCACTGGATTTAGTATAGGCCTTAGACCAGTTAATGGTTTTACTATAGCGATCAGCATTCGACCCGCTTTTAGTAATTTTGGTTAAACGGGATTCATCATCATAACGATACGTTTTAGTATTACCTTCACCATCAGTTTCTATTGCCACTTGGCAGTGCTCATCAAAACTTCGCTTAACTTCTGGAAAGCTTTGAAATTGAGGCAGCGGACAATTGCCGTTGTAGCCATATTCAATGACGGTATTGCCGATTTTTTTTGATAGCAGGGCATTTCTCGCTTCACCTGCTAATGTTTGAATCGCACCATATTCGTATTCGCTTGTTGTTGTACCAACTGTTTCAGATGTTTTATTACCGTGTACATCGTATTCATAGTGGGTGGTGTGACCATTTTTATCTGTGTATTTTTCTAACAGGTGGTCATCGTTGAATACAAACAATTCTGAACCTGCATCATCGGTCATTTTTTTGGCTGATCCGTAGTTGTCTAGCTCGTAAGCGATGGTGCCGATTGGTCTTTTTATGGTGGCACTGCCATCCTCAGAACCTGCGAACTGATAACTGAATTCAGTGGTATCGCCATTTTTGTTAGTGGCTTTTACCAATGTAGGATACCCGTAACTGACAAAGCTTGGATCAATGGCTTCAAGCTTATTTAATTTTTGAGGTTCATATTGGTAAGTGGTTTCTTGTCCAATGGCGTCACGAATTGACAATAGAAGTGGCAAGCGCTGAGTTTGCTGATTTGTTCCTAAAATACTGTCTTCAAAGAAGGATGGGTATTCTATGCTTGGGTATTCATTTTGCTCTTTATAAGTTTCGTGTTGTGCTTCGTCTACCAAGATTGCCGCTGAGTATGTGTAACTTTCGATTAATTTATTACCAAATCCAGCTGTTTTTACGTGTACATCTTTTAATCGTGCATAACCGTCATAATCATAAGAAACTGTTTTATAATCATTAACATTAATACTGGTAACACGAGTCATGATGTCTAAAGCACCACTGGCTCGTTCAAAATCTGAATATTCGTATTCCACAAAACGATCAAAGTTATCGTCCATTCTAGAAAGTCGAACTTCATCAGTATTATTTTGATACGCGTATTTAACATTATAGCCATCGGCGTACTTAACGTTTAATACCCTGTGTACACCCTCGCTGTGTTCTTCAAAATAATATTGCGTGCCACCCACTGTGGTTAATAGATACGAATCTCCACGTTCTTCTAACGTACCATGATGACCTTTAGCGGGTGTATAGCCACCTGAAGATTTAATAAAACGAATACCATTGGCAATGACGTAGCCACATGGTCGTTCATATAGAGTGACTAAATTACTATCAGACCAACCCGCACCTAGTGAACCTTGATTGCTATTTTTTGAGTGATAGCGGCGAGAAACCCCCATTGATGACGCTGAAGTATTACCCGGTAATACCGCATCTTGTCTTGATAAGTTTAATGAGGCATCGGCTAAATCAACACCTTGATACAAGGTGTGTGCAACAGGCAAGGTGTCTTCATACTCTAATTGATAATCTAATATAGATGTAACGGTTTCTGAAATACCATCCGCACCAGCTGCAGTAATTTTCAGTTTATATTTCCCAGGTGTTAGCAAGCTGATATCAATTGGAAGTGTGGTTGCAATACCTGCTTCAACATTAAAATTTTCGATAACCGAAACAGTTGAGCCATTCACTTGGGTGCTAGATGAAGAACTATTTTCATCTTGCTGATAGAACAGTTTAGTGGCCTCTACATTTATAACAGCATTGCCTGTTGTTTGAATGTAGCTATCAGAAGTGCCTGATGTGCAACTTCTACTATTGCTTATGTCCACATAACTTTTAAGCTTTCCCTTTTTTTTGTAATCTTTTATTAGAGGAAATTGAATTACCTCTTTTTCAGATCGTATAGAGCTATTGGCAAATACTGCTTCAACTTCATAACGAGAAAAAATATTGAATGAATACCCAATCGGTAAATTTACTTCACCAGTGGACGGCCCCGATTGACCATAAAATTGATCTATTAAAATGTCATCTTTGTAGATATTAATAAGAACACCGCTCACCAGCTCTATTGATGATGAAGGCTTAAGCGAATGCAGCACTTTTAAGTTATTGGATAATATAAAATTATCCCCGACAAATTTTCCACTTGCCATTTCTAGTGGCTCTATAACCCCTTCAACAAGAATCAAATTCATTGAGTAGCTCGCTCCTGAATAGTCGACACTTGACACTGGATTAGCTTCAAAATTAGCAGTTTGATTGCCCGGTGTAGAGCCAGCCTGATAAGTAATTTTGCTACCAGCTATACCTGTTTTACCAGTGCTTGGTTTAAAGCTTGTTTGAACCCCTAGGTCATTAATAATGTAATAAGATCTTAAATCCCCTGAATCAGGATAGAACCTATTCGAAGAACATAAATTTGCATGGCCTATATACCCTATCTCGGACGTTTTACTAATAGGGAATATCTTTTCATTCTTTCCATATCTAAGGCCCACAACACTGACTGGAGATTTACATATATGAACTCCAACAGGATAGATGACGCCTGTTAACCCAGTATCGGGATCTGTATATACCTCTGCATCAGGGTCATCTATCAGAGCCGCAGCTCCTAATTCATAACAATACCAAGCGGCTTTTGTGTAACTTGTCTGTTGAACTACACCACCTTGGTTATCAGAAATTGAAACTTGGCCTTTACCACAATATCGATTGAATTTAAAAGAGACCTCAGATTTTCTAAAACTTGTCACCCCTCCATGTTGAGCTTCTTTCGAGATATTGGAGTCATCATAACCTTGACCAAATATACGAATATAAGGCTGAGGACCAACATTTGGCACTTCACGATTGACTGTGACAGAGAAGGGTATATTTGTAACAATATTTCCAAAGTTATCTTCTGCCCATACCTCGTAATCTAGATCCGTTAATATTGTTCCATAACTGTTATCAGCAATTTTTATAGAT
>CAJXIT010000019.1 GCA_913054055.1 uncultured Thalassolituus sp. | reverse complement strand
ACATAGGTGCGCCATCAAATCATCCCACATGGCGCACATGCCCATAGGCTGTAATAAATGGGATTCATTCATAAGATTAAAATTGCGCACGGTTATTGCTAAGTGATACTCCACAACTATTTATCAATGATCCCAATAGGCAAAAAATGAATTTTGATTTAGACACCGAAGACACCCGTCAACCGTTACCACCGTTCACCAAAGACAGCGCCATTAAAAAAATACGCGCCGCCGAAGACGCGTGGAATAATAAAAACCCAGCAAAAATCGCCACCGCCTACAGCCTAAACAGCCAATGGCGAAACCGCGACAGCTTTGTAAAAGGCCGCCCACAAATCATAGAATTTTTAAGCGGAAAATGGGACCGAGAATTAGACTACCGCCTAATAAAAGAACTATGGGCCTACCAAGATAACCGCATCGCCGTGCGCTACGTATACGAATGGCATGACGCACAAGGCAACTGGTTTCGCAGTCACGGAAACGAAAACTGGGCATTCAACGAAAAAGGCTTAATGACCGAACGTCACGCCAGCATCAATGACGTGGCCATACAAGAAAGCGAAAGAAAATTTCACTGGCCACAAGGCCCACGCCCAGCCGACCACCCAGGCTTAAGCGAACTAGGGCTATAAAAAATATCGGTCAGGGGCTGACCTCGTACGAGTGCACCCCCGTGCGCGATAATTTAAACAGAATAAAAACCGGTCAGAGGGCTGACATCATGCAAAGGCACTCGGTAATCGCGCACAGGGTGGACTCACACATTTTCGAACCGACACCAAAACCCCTAGATTGACGCTAACTGTGTGAGGGTACCGCGCCCGATATCCCCCCAAAAAAAACTAAAACACCAAATACAACCCAGTAAATAAACCACTCACCGTGGTAGGCCCAGCCGACCAACGCTTATGCCCCACACTTAAGCCCATGTATTTATAATGATAATTAAAACTAAACGAATGCTCAGACAACGATCCACCATTATAGCTAGACCAAACCGGGTAATACTCAAAATGCCAATCCGGATTAATGCGATAGCGAATAGGCATGGCAAACACATCCCCATTATGGGATTGGTTGCCATTCATCTTGCCGCGGCCGTAGGCCAAATCCCAACTGACATTATTACCAAAACTCATACGGTAATGCACCAGCGTATTCTCAAGAGTAAGCTCATCCCCTTGCTCGTCTAACGTATTACGGGAATAACTGAAGCCAAGCAAACCATAGCCCCCTTCAAAACGATTAAGCTGCGCACTGATATTGTCAGAACCTGATAACCACTGAGACGTTACCCTCACATTAGGCAAAATAGGATCCCCTTGTTTACGAAACAAACTGGGCCCAAAACCGGCCACATTGTCAGCAGCATCTAACCCACTGGCAACGGGCATCACCCCATTTGAAACATCCCTATCATTAGAATCCAACAACTCCGAACGGGCATAGCGCTGCACACTGTCTTCACCACCTTGCGCCATGGCCGTTAAACCAAACCCTACCACCTCGGCCGTGATTCTAAACATTAACTGCGCAATGCCAGCCGCTAAATCTGCCTGAAGCGAGTTATCATCATCCGGCCCACTAGAATACGAACCAGACGAACTAGAATATGAACCAGACGAACTTGAAGACGAGCCAGAAGATTTAGACTTGGGTTTCGTGGCATCCCGTTCTAAATCATCAAGGGTGCCAGCGTGGGCATTCAAACCCACACACAAAATTAAACAAGACAAAACAACAGAAGGGCGAAATAAAATCATAGGCATGTTTTCCATAACAATTAGCCAAGTATCAACAACAGGCAAGCTAGCCACAATACTTAAAAATCAAACTCAGTGTTTCATGTATTGGAACATAAAAATACATATATCCCCAAATCACCAAAAATAACAAATTAAAACCTGTATGAGGTTGCCCAGCGACCGATTAAACCACCACGTGCAACATCGTAGGAGAGCACTTTGTGCCCGATCGTAAAAGGAGGCATCCGTTAATAAGGTCGCTGTTCAATCATGAGAAAGAGGATTCTCTTGCATACATATCAGAGTAATCAATTTTCACTAGACCTGTATGTTTACCAACCTAGTGGTGTCTTTTTATGTCTAAACCTATTTTCTTGAACTTACCAATGCTTGATGTACGTCCAGTTTTTATGTTTCTTAAATTTTTTTTTTTGATCTAGCATAGTTTCGCTTTGAACAAACCACCATCACGCGACTAAGTTTTTTATAATCAAAAAGGAATTAATATTATGACGGCTATCCATACCAGTGTCCCTGTTTCGGCTTTACCAACCGAGTTAGCAGATGATAATAAATTAACAGCAGAATATGAGTCCTTTACATTAATTCCTAGACTTGGGCCCTTGGCTTATTCTTATGCGCGAAAAAAATCCCGAACAATGTTATTAGAGTTTGCCGAGGTTTTGTCCTTAATCGAAGCCGTAAGACTGTATGAGAAGCGTTGGGAGCTAGAGCCAGTATTTCCTATTCATGTGCTAGAAGATTATCAAGATATGGATATTGTCGGGCCAGCGGGTCCGATTGACGATTTCCGTGATCGTGCTCGTGATGCAGAGTTAGCGCAGCCAAATTTTGAAAGAGCGGCCAACACACCAATTGAAAGATTTCGTCGTGCAGCAGAATTAAATCGTAATAGTGCTCGTCGCATGTCTGCGCTTGCCACTGGAATGCGAGTGTCTGATGAACAAGCACATGGCGAGATGATAGAGGAACACGCTGACATTGTTGAACGTTTATCAACAAACAATACAATGATGAACAGCATGGTACTAAAAGGAGAGTTAGCACTGGATGGCAAGTTTGTCTCTAAAGATATTGTTCGCTTATCTCCACAAGATGCCGCCGGTAAATTAATCAATAGTTTGGCAGATTCCCAAGAGTTTAAGGGGGCTTCTAAGGCACATAAAACCATGGCCAGCCAACTGTTAGATGATTTAATAAAAAATGAAAATAGGTTTGGAGATATTGCGGATTATATTAAAAGCGATTTTGACCTGAAAGAAAAAATCACCGATATGATTGCAGGTGGCCTCAAAGATATTTATGTTATTGAAACAGAAGAAAGCCTGAGTGATGTTAATATCGTTAATAGTCGCGAGTGGGCATTTTTTCGTAAAGAACATGTGGATATTGAACTGCAAACCCCTAAATTAAGAGGGCCTGTATCTGTAAATTCTGTTAGCCCCGATTCAGAATTGTTCATTCAGCAAAGCAAGAATACCGTCACTCAAAACCTTGTGAGTTCAAGCCGTAACCTTTCTAGCTCATTAAATTCTTCATACACGCTTGCCAGCCAAGTAAAAAACAATATGGGAACCTTGTTTGATTATGGTTCTAATCTAGGTGCGTCTATGAGCGAAGAGGGTTTTAGCCGTGATACTAATAGAAGTGAAAAACGATCCATTGTTGAATCCACTATTTCAGAGGTGTCACAAAAGAATGCGTTGCAAACCTTAAGTGGCAGTAGTGTGACCAGTGGGCAAGTTCGAGAATACAGAACCGAAGGTAAAGATGAACATTATTCCAGTACTGAGGTTGCATTTGAGGTATTTTCACCTGTTAAAGTGACACATTACCTAGACGCCATTGGAACGGTTTGGTGCCCTCGTGTGCTTAACCCATATCGTGAATTAATTGATTTAATTAATGAATACGAAGACATGGTTCGCAATGAATATATAGAAGAAAATAAAGTCATCAACCCTGCGGTTCCCTTACCTGTGTATGCGGATTTTACAGAGGTGAAAGCATCTACTAAAAAGATCACAAGCTTTGATGATGGTGATGTATTTACAGAAACTTTAACCGTTGAGTTAAGCGGCGCTGACATATCTTCAGGTTTCAGATTTGACGATGTTGCAAAGTGCAGTTTAAAACAAAGCAATAGCTGGTATACCAATACTATGGAGTCAGAGCAATATAAGGTTTTCCCAGCCACAGTAGAAGTGATTGATGGCAATAAAGCCATTGTAAAAACCAAGTATAAAATCCTTGATGAACCCACAGGAAAGAACCCTCATTATATTCGTCTTGAAGTGACGTTATCTAAGTACCGTTATAGCCAAACGTATTTAGAGCAGCTGAAAGATTACGGGCATACTCTTGATGTGGTGAACCCTGCTCGCCGCAGCGCTGTAGAAGTTCAAGCAAAAAAATATGCTCGCCTTAAACGCGAAGAGTTAGTTGGAAAATATGAAAATAACATTGCTGATCTTAAAGACTTTAATTTCACCAGCTTAATGAAAAGTATGTTTATGAACATGTCGGGAGGCAAAGGCTGGTCTTATTATCACGGTGTTATTAAAAGCTGCATTGACTGGAGTAAAGCCTCTTATGAAGTAGAACCGGGAACAGCAAATGCGCTGTTAGAACGTGGCAAGTCTCCTTACCATTTTTTAAATGCGGATGCCGTGCGTTTCTTCTTACCGATTCACGAACATTCAGAGTCATCATTTTTTGAAGCCGTGAACAATACTGTTGATGAACAGTGGCGTGATATGTTTGATGAGGTGAAAGATTACATTGATCAGCAGCGTGAGTTAGTGGGACAAATGCGCAATCGCATGAATGAAAATGACGTAAGGCAACTGACCTTAGATGAATATAATTCTGAAATTGTATTAGGGCGCCACCTAGAGTCTGTATTAAGCAACCACCCGTTCTCAAAACTATGAGCGGCGCATCAAACCTTGGTAATCAGCCGGGTTCTCCCGCCGTTGCCACTGTAACCGACGGCATGACCGCTTCATCAACCAGTAGCTTAAAAGCCATTCGCTACCCTAATAAATTAAATGATGTAGCGGTAGTAGGAAAGATCAAAGATTGGCAAAGAAGTTTTCTACTGCGCCCTGTATACGGCGGCCAGTATATTATTTTGCTATACCCGCAAGATCACATCAGTGAAGACTCTATCTTATGGCAATCGACTGTGATCAGTGGCTTTAACGGTGCGCCGACGATGGTGGAGTTTCATATTCCCGTTTCGCTGCAGCAATTTAAACGCTGGGCTTGGCGCTTAGTAAGGCTCGCTATTGGATCAAATGAAGAACGTGATTTTGAAACCTCTGGTTTGTTGCAAACCTTAGATCAAACGGTTTACTTACACGGGGATGATGCCGACAGCTTGGCGGCATCCGCATTTAATGAAGCCCGCATGAGTTACTTTATTTTCGAATCAAAAGCCAGTGCAGAAGGCACGCTATTATTTGAAGAAGAAATAGACGGCAATGTATCTAAAACCATTGCGTGGTCATGTCATCAACCGTATGTAGCAGAACAAGGTGTGGCGAAAGTTTGGCAGCATGTAGACCCCATTCTTAAATGGTATCGCCAAATAGTAGAAGCGTTTGAACCTCATCGCGTCTGGGCGCTAGGGGATACCGGATATTCTGATGGCATACCAGAAACCAATTTTGTTAAGCAGGTATTTGACCACGAAGGCTGGCATCGCAACTCACAAAAACGGCAAGACCTACTAGCACTTTATCGCTTAAATTATCGCTATCATTGGAGCTTTCCTGAGCTTCAAACGGTTATGAGAAATTACCCTCATTTAGCCATGTGGGATGACCATGAAATACGCGATGGTTATGGCAGTGACGAAACCCACTTTAAAGAAGAAAATAAAGCAATGAAGGACCTTGCTAGTCAGGCGGCTCAGGAATATTTATTCCAGTGGAGCCCGGTGCTTCAATCTGCGTCTAAACGAAATTTAAATGTAGATAACCATCAAGCTTATATGAGCGGCCCAATGGCGTGCTTTATATTTGATGGGCGTAACAGCCGACGATACGGAGAAGATTTAGCCATACCCACAGAAGTCTCTCAAGGTATCGCGATTGCAGCTGATCAAATCATTCGATATTTTGGTGGAGATGCCGCTAAAGCCATACTAGATGAGCTACCATCTTTTAACTCTATTGCCATGAAACTGACCAGTTTATATCGTTGGAAAAATGCTGGAGAAGTGATTTCTGATCAGCAGCTAAATGATTTTAAACGCTACTGCCAGCAAGTTAGGTCAAATCAGAATATTAAATACCTTGTGCTGGGAAACAGTGTACCTTTTATTTTTGTCACCGAAGTGATTGAAGTATTAATGGCTGAAGCTGAAATAAGTGACACCGAATTATTTGGTGAATTAAGAGATGATATTCGAGACAGTTGGCATAGCCCAGCTAATCGACGCCAGCTTAATCAATTGATCTCTATTTTCAGAGAGCTTCATGTTACTCGCCCTGATATTGAATTTATTAACATATCCGGTGATATACATATTTCAAATGCCTTTACCTATCACCCCGATGGATTTAATAAGCCGCTATATCAAGTGACGTCATCAGCGATAACTAATCGCACAACCGGTGACTTAGCATCAGATCTTATTAGTGAAGGAGGGCCATTGCCTATTGGAGAAAAAGAATCGCAAGACTTTGGAGAGATTAAACGTCTTTGGCATGAAGGAGAGTATCAAAACTTCTTAACCATGCATGCCACCGATCAGCGCATACAACTTCATCTGCATGTTTATAATCATGATGGAGACATGGGAGAACGTGATCGCATACTAACCATCAAACCTAGCGGAGGCTACACCATGAAAGGCCCTGAAGGAGGCATTATTGATAATGCACTGTCATAGATAGAACCATATAAAACAAACACAAATCGGTCAGAGGGCTGACCTCGTACGAGCGCACCTAGCATGCCCCGCGAAGCGCTTTGGGTACCGTGCGCGATAAATAAACAGAATAAAAACAGATCAGAAAGCCAACCACCTAAATCATCCTCGCGAATGCTGCCCCCCATAACTAGCCACAAAACGAACACATATCAATCAGCAATAAAACTGGACGTCATTACCATTGTCTCAATTCTTCTAATGAGTTATAAAACTGGGTAAACGAAGTACTAAAAAGAATAAGTAAATAGGTTAAGGAATGACCATAAAAGCTTCATCGCAAGCGGTCGTCCCTATGTTTCTCAGGAATTAGACCCATGGACACGCTAGAAGCCCTAAAAGCCAAACCCACAGATTCACTGGAAGGTGACTTGATTCATATTAAAACGGTACAAGATACTTAAACAGTATAATTGTATGAAAGCACATTATTCAGAATACTTATACAAAACCAACATATCAGGCAGCGGCAAAGCCACCTCCTATATTCGTGCGTTAGATCTATTAAGTGAAATGCTTACAGTACAGCCTTTTGAATTTCAAGACTGTATTGATATCTGGAATATCACGTCTTTAGCTCGCATCTCTGAACTTAAAGCCCTTGTCAATTCAGAACAGAAAAAAGCCAATGCCAGTATTTGGTTAAGTACGGGTATCGCCCCTAGTTATTTAACAAAGGGTTATTGTAAAGCGGCACTCTCTAGTTACGAGAAGTTTTTAGTTGAAACGCATCAAGAAAACACATTGATGGATGCCTTTACCAGCTTTGAAGGCAATGGATCAGAGTTATCAAATCACCTTGATACTGAACCACAGCACATAGATGTACTGATTGATGGATTAAAAAAGACCGAAGGCGAAGATGTTATACGCCGTGTGAAGGCCCGCTTAAATCAAAACGTATTTCGCCGCATGTTAATGAATATCTACAATGATTCATGCTGCATCACAGGGTTGAATATTCCACAAGTGAATCGCGCTAGCCATATTATCCCATGGGCCGATGACCTTGCTAAACGGTTAGACCCTAGTAATGGTTTATATTTATCGGCGACTTATGATGCGGCTTTTGATTCTAAACTGATTAGCTTGGACGATGATTATCGCCTGATACTGGCAAACAATATTAAAGATCATTACACCCGTGATAGTGTGAATGAGTACTTTGTTAAAAAAGAAGGCCAAACCATTAACTTGCCTTATAAATACACACCCAATAAAACCTACTTAGCACAACATAGAAAATCAGGTGATTTTTGATTTTTTAGTAGGGCTTACCGCTGCGCTAGACGTTACCTAATTAAAAATAGAAAGGGGGTTCTATTATAATGGATATTTTGTATTTGTTATGGGCTGTTGGCTTGATTGCTGGTGCCTGTATTATCATTTTTAATGTAGTTGGTTGGTTTTTTAAATAAGGGTTGATAGATGCAGGTTTCAAAATTAATAACAGCTTTGTGTATTTTACTTTTAAAAGTGGCTTGTTCCACTGGCTCTCTTTCCCAATCTCACATCCAAACACCTCCCAACTCAAACACCACTGGCCGTATCGTATTTCCTGTTCTTGGCGAACAGTTCATGGGCAAGCGTTCTAATACGTCGATTGGGGTTGAGGTAATACTCAAAAATCAAAAAACCGGTCAGGTGCATAAGTCTTTGATGGAGTTCAAAGAAGGTAAACTAGTTGAGGTGATGGATAACTTGGCGCCGGGTGTGTATGTGATTGATGAATACAATGAGCTGATGGGTGGCTTGTTTGCTAGGCAATTAAAACCTGCGGTTGAGATTGTTGTGGAGGCGGGGAAAACGGTTTTATCCCCTGTGTTTGTGTATATGGTGGCGCATGTTTATCCGCGCAGTGGGTTGGGGGTGATTGAAGATGATGATTATTGGGATGGGTATCGTTAGTTGATTTTGTCGGGCGCGGGGCACCCTCACACGGTTAGGGCGGTGTGGTTAGCACCCTTTTATAAACTGGTTTTTATTTCCTTGTTTTTGTTTGATTAGTTCATTTCTTTGACATTCCCACCGTGATGGTGGGTTTTGTTTGTCCCATATTTTAAACAGCCTTTTCTCTTTTTTAGACAGTTTTAAGTTGTAGCGATCGGCCATATAAAAGTAGGTGCGGGCTATGACCCCTTTGCTTTCGTTAGGTGGTTGGACTTGTTTGTTTTTAAAATCCACCACCATGTCGCATTGGCCGTATTGGGTTGGGGTGCCGTTCCATTGAGTAAAGCGGTAGTTGGATCGATCGCCGTTTACTTCGCCAATGGCGGGCACTAGGTTGTGCATGTCTCCTTCCATAATTTTAAATTCTGGGTCTTTTTTACAGGCTTTGCGGCGGCCTTGTATCCAGCATTGGCGTTGGTGGCCAAATGCCCAGGCTGGCATCACGTGTTCCCATTCTATGCGCGATGCGCGCTTTTTTTGTTTGCGCACTTGGTAGCCACAGCTGTTTAAATCCGGTTTGAGTTTTTTGCCTTGGTAATAAAAATCGCAGCCGCAATAAAAGCTGGTTTGATGTTGGCCTTTGTACAGGGCGGCCAGTTGTTTTTTGGCTTGTGAAAAGGAGGCGGCTTGGCTGGTTTGAATGGCAAACAGGCCGATGATCAGCAGTATGGGGGTGGTGATAGTGTTCAAGAGGTGCCATGTATTAGTGATTAAGTATGGCATTGTAATGAAGGGTGAGAAGAATGTCTTAGGAAAATTAATGACTGGGCATTAGGTTTATCGGGCACGGGTTTTTACATGGATGTAAACGCTGGGGTGATAGAGCAGCAATTACCTGGTGACATCGAAGGTGCTCAGCCTTTGAGCGATTTTGATCACGCTGTCATCCTCGCGCATGGGGGGATCCATTTATCATTCTAGGCTCAATCGCCTGCAAGCAGTCTCCCACAAAAAAAATTTCATAATCGTCGTCCGGTTAGAGTGCAGCGCCGCCCGGGACAGCAAATACCCAATCGGCCAGGGGCTGGCCTCGTACGAGCTCAGCTTGCATGCCCCGCGAAGCGCTTTGGGTACCCTGCGCGATTTGGGATACCCACCTGCGCTGGGTACAACCATATAAAATGGTCAATCTTTATGCGCTTTTTTCCCATTTATTAATGATCAATAAACGTTACTATGAGTGAAACGATTTTTTCAAACTCACCAAAACGATCATTATTTTGAGTAGATGCCCATGACCCTTAATGCAATGCAAACAGATGAGCGCATTCACCAAGGTTTCTCTAGAGAGGATTCTCGTCATACATTACTGACATTGTTTGGTGAGCAAACCCTAAAACAACTGTCTATACGTTCCGATCTAAGGGGCTGGTGGGCTGTTTTATCGTGCTGGGGCACCATTGCATTGGCCATGGCCGCAATTGTTTGGGCTCAAACGTTGCCTATGGTGGCTAACGTTCTGGTCACAACCCTTTCTATTATTATCATCGCTGGGCGCCAATTAGGCTTGTCCATTTTAATGCATGAAGCCAGTCACAGGGCCTTATTTAAAACCCCTTGGTTAAATGATCAATTAGCCGACTGGTTATGTGGCCGCCCGATATTTGTTGAAGTGGGAAAGTACCGTAAACATCATATGATTCACCACAGAGAAACGGGTACATTAAACGACATTGATTATTCCCTAGTATCCGACTTTCCAACCACTCGCCTTTCACTGCTGCGAAAATTTTCCCGAGACATTCTGGGCATCACAGGGTTAAAAGCGTTGTTTGGATTAAGCCTAATGAATGCTGGGTTTTATAAATGGACCGTTGCCAATAATATCCAGCGCTTGCCTAATAATGGTCAACATTTAGGACACTATATTTACAATTTTTTTAAAAATGCTTGGCCAACGATTTTGGTTAACGCTGGCCTGTTCCTAATGACTTATGGTTTAGGCCATGCTGAATTATTTTTAGCTTGGGTCATTGCCTACTTAAGCCCTTATCAATTATTCATTCGTATTCGGTCTATTGCTGAACACGCCATGACACAGCAAACACCCAATATGTTAAAAAACACCCGTTCAACCAAAGCCGGTTGGATTGCCCGAGCATTAGTGGCGCCATTTAATGTGAACTACCATATTGAACACCATGCCATGCCCACAGTGTCTTTTTGGTTATTACCTAAATTACATCACTTACTAAAAGATAAAGGCGTGGTGCCTAATCCGCCTAATTATTTTCAAGTTTTGAATTTGGTTTCATCTAAGTAATGTATTTAAAGAATCAACATGGGTAATAAAGGTACATTGAATCATTGCATTCAAAACGCAAAAAACTTAGATGGTTTTAATGTGCTTTGGAATGCTTTCGATCACTGCGTCCATGTTTTCTTGTGATACAGGGATGCGCTTAAAGACTTCCCCTTGCTGTTGCATGGACTCTAAATTTAGAACCGTGCCCCCGGCAAGCTTGTCACCCATATTAAATACATCTTTAACTGAATAAATAACCCAATCCGTTCCTTCCATAGATAACACTAAGTAAGCGGCATCAGAAGCGAGCAGCAAACTATGAGCCGCAATTTGTGACACCGTGCCATAGGATAAAACTACCCCAGATGACAAGGTGTATCCAGCAGGCACAACAACGGCTTTACCGAGTTGATAAACACCGTATCCTAGTCCAACCGCTCCTGAAGCTAATGCCCCTGTTGTCATCGTTACCGCAGACGTGGTCGTAGTAACGGCCTGAGTGCCGATTGAAGCAATCTCGCCTGTTGCTAAGGTTGTCGCACCCAACGCGGCTTCACCTACGCCAACGGTTACACCGACAGCGCTGCCTCCAACTGCCACACCAGATGCAGCCAAAGGCACACCCACATATTTAACAGTTTCACCCGCAATTATGCCGGTTGTGGCTACGGTAGCTGCAGCTACCTGGCTACCAATCAATGTGGATCCACTGGTCACTGTACCTGCTGTGATGGCGGCTCCACCGGCTAGCACGCCTGTTGCCGCTTCAGCCGTACCTATCACACTGGCAATGGCCGCCTTGGCGGTTGGAGCAACAAAGTCGTATGCCATGGCACCTGTATTCCATGTGACTTTAACCGCAACTTCTGCAAGTGAGGCGGTACTGTGGCCCACTAACATCACAGGATATACAACTGTGTTAACAGCGATATATCCGACACTGCCTGCCGTAATCTTGGTGACGGGTTTAATCATCCCTTCCCAAAATACGCCATGTAATGCCCACCCTAAAAACTTCAATACTGCTAATGTGCCGGTTTCATTTTTCTTTGTCAGTGCTTCTGTTGAGCGATCAAAAGAGCGTCCAATATTTTCAAAATAGTGATCGGTCGTATCTTTAATAAAAAACGTCATATCAGAGGAAGCCTGTTCTCGCCAACGATTGGTTTTTTGGGCAGAATCCGCATAGTGCCTCCAAGCGGGCTTTACGCTCATCGCCTGCGCTCGATTAGATAAATTCTTTGGCAATGCCATATAACCTTTAACAAATTCTTGCCCTGCAAATTCAAACGCTTCACCACTTAAACCCAACATGGTGCCCGTGATGTTTTTACCCGCCTCTATTGATTGATCAAATATGGCTTTACTGCCTTTTGATCCAGACTGACTAATTGAACTCGCTGCATCTAATGCGCCGTCGCTGATACGGTCCGAAACATCAATTAAATAATTCGCAGTGTCTTTACTGTATCGCCATGACTTACCAATAATATTTTTTGCATGTTCCGATGATTGATCAATCAATAACATGCCCCCCGGGCTAGAATGATCCGTAATGAATTTAGAAAATGTTTGTCCGCCTTCATGAATGGATTTTGAAAACTGATAAGTTTTTTGTGTTCCGATACTTACGACCTGAACCGATTGCCCTGCTTTTTCCAATGAGTCAAACAAAGACTGCCTTGCATTTATCCCTAAGAGCTCACCAGCAAATTCATAAGCATTTGGACCCGCTGGGATTAAACTGATACTGGTATTAGGGATGGTAAAAGCACCCTCTTCATACAATTCGGTATGCCCTTGCTTAAAGAGTTTTTTAGTATTAGGAAACGCTTCATATTCGGTTTGCTTAGCATTCTGTGTACAAGCAGAAACCAACACCATCAATAGTACACTGATACAATTTTTCATTTTTTCAAATCCTTTGAAAGCTGATCCAATACATTATTAATCACGTCTGTATCTTCAGTAATTATTTGAATGTTTGCATTCGATGATTGTTGCAGTGTTTTTAAATCAATTACGGTTCCCACTGGTAAATTCCCAGAATCGAACTCGCTAAATTCTTCACCGCTATTTGATGACAAACTGACCCTGCCTTGTATAGAGGCGATTGCTAATTTAGGACCATCCATCACAATAAAATAAGCGGAGTTAAGGCTGGTTAAAAGTAATTGGCTAGGAATGGCTGTTAATGCGTTATATCCAAGCACAACACCACTTTGAACTTGATTAATAAACACTTTTGTTGTGGCGGTTACAGCATCGTAGGTCACTAATGTTCCATATTTTACAGTATCCACCGTCGTCGACACAGCCGCATGTGTGACGCCTGCAACAGGTGCGCCTAGGGTAGTAGCTACTTGGTTAATCACTCCAACACTGGAACCCGCAACATAAGTAACCGGAACCGTTCCCGCCGATAACAACGACATACTGGCTAAGAAACCGCCTTCTATTGTAGGGGAGATGACTTCGATGCCCGTCTTTCCCACATAGTAAATGGCCATTCCTGTGGATTGAATTGTATTTTTAGTCAGAATATATGTGGAAGCTACCGGTAAAAATATCGCCTCACCTGCAATCACAACAGTCGCCACAGATAAGTCCCACGTGGTTTTGACCGTCGGTTTAAATAGTCCCTCCCACAAGCTTGATGCATAACCCCCTAGTAAGGTCCACAAGCCACTTGCCGAATTAGATTTTTCTCCGGAATCAACATAAGCTTGTTGAAACTCCGACTGTGCATCTGAAAATGCATTCACCCAATTTTTCTTAATATCCAAACTGCTTTTATTGTTAAAGGCTTTGATACTGGCAACCAGCTCAGAAAAATCATCACTGATGCCTTTCGCATAACTTCCAGGTAAGCTGGCCAAACTAGCGCGGCTTTCAGCCGTACGTGCTCCCAAATATATATAACCATTTGAAAATCTATTCCATGCTTTACTGGCAGCATCCGCTGAAAACTCTAACTGGGTTTTACCCATTGAATGGGTTTGCTTAAAAATTCTTGCGGTTTGGTTTGTTCCCGACTGGTAAAAGTCTTTTACAGTTTTTGTAGATGCTTGAATATCTTGCTGAAGATCCATTTGATAGTGATCAGTGCGATCACCGAGAGAATCCAGTAATCGGTTAATTGCTTCATATGATTTATCCACAGAATGCTCTTTAGCATAGGTAAACGCTTTTTCGGTAGAGCTGATAATAAACCAACCTTCTTTATATAAGGTTTTTTGCCCATTGATATTAGCAACCGTACTTGGGATAGTTTCCGATAGGGTTTTCTTTTCACTGGATAAAGCGTTATGAGGAGAGAGGCTCCATAAAAACACAAATAATGATAAGTAGTGGAATGGTTAGACAGTAAAATATGATTAAAAATCAGCATCCGATGCATCTATTATTCTAATTGAACGGGCATTGTAACCTGCACAATTGGGTTAACCAAGGTTTGGTTATTGTGAATGGTAACTAACCATACACTACAAGCATCTAATCCTTTGTTTAAACAATACGCTTCCTAATATAAGCACAAAAAAAAGCCCTGTTAAACAGGGCTTTTAATATCACTGAGCTAATTAAATACTATTCAACTGGCTCACCATCGATTAATGATGGGGTCTCATCTGTTAACGTTGGTATGTCACCAATATCAAATACTCCGCCTGTTATGGCTGAAGGTACTGATTGACTTGGTGCACTCAGCGGTAAGTCATCACAACTGCCCGCAGGGGCTGCATTCATTGTTTGCTCAACATCACGAGCTTTCACAATGTATTGATCTGAGCTGCCTAAAATAGTGCCGTCTTTCAGACTAATAACTGGGTTCCATCTATCCCCATTTTGAACAAATGGTAAGCCCCATAGTTGACCTTTACCACCGTATTCTAATAAGAATACTGCGTCGTTTTGAGCAACGTCACCGGATGCTGGTGCATTGCGGTCATTGGCCGTGGCATGGGTGTATTTCATGGTAATTGGTTTATCAAAAGCAACCACATTATCACTACCGTCTAGTAGTCTAATTTGTTGCTGCCAATGTTCTAGGCCGGTTTCCCATACATAAAACTCTGTCACTGTACCAGCCTCAATAGCCGCATATAAAGTTTGTGCACTGGTAATGCTTCCAGCAGTTGCCACTGTTGATGTAACCATAGGCCCACTACTCAAACCCCACTGCCAATAACTTGAGGCTTGCAGATCATCTTTTGTTACTGCGTTGGCAAATACCACTGAATCAGCACCAATTTTCAGTGTTAAGTCAGACTGTGCAAACGTATAATCTTGATCGGTTTCTGCATCATTGCTTCTGAAAACGTCATCTTGTTGAGCACTGCCATCAACATCGGTAGCGGCTATGTTCACATCTAAACAACGATCAAAACACTTCAGGGTTTGTGACGCACCTGATGCAAATAATTCACCGGTTCCGGTTTCGCCGCCATTCACAAAACTGCGCTCAAACATTCTTACCGCAGTTGAACCCGAAATATATCTTACGTCACCACCTAGTTGACGAGACCACATATTTAAAGACACATTTGTATTAAGATCTAATGCAACAGCTGGGTTCACTTCAGTGATTGTTTCACCATTTTGATCGAACGATCTGATGCCCACAACTTCAAAACCATCGTTATTGCTGTTGGCTTCTACCATCACATCAAAAAAGGCATCTGTGCCTGTGTCACCGTCTAAATCTGGCTTGGTGTTAAATAAGAAAAGGTCGCCTTCATACACCCAAGTACTGAAACCGACACCATCAAGATCACTTAAATTAACTGAACTGACGGTATTTTTTGTTAAACGCCCAGGGGACACTTTCACAGTAAAGCTATCACCGGTTGTATCGTCGTATGTGGCTTCTTGTACGGTTTCACCATCGGCAAACGCTTGGCCGTCTTCACGCCATGAACCCCAGTAGCCAATGTGGCCCCAGCTTTCAAAGCCGTTACTATCAGAACCCGATCCGTCACCATCGCCATCAACCTTCAGTTGAAGGCCTGAATTAAGCTCTACTTCACTGCCGTCTGATTTATTAAATAATGAATAACTCCAAACAACATTGTTGTATGAGTCTCTGGCTAAACACACTTCACTACCATAAGTGCCCGCTTCAATAGCGGCATAGGTTGAAGCCTGTGCCATATGTACAAAATCACTGTTCACAGCAAGCGCATACGTATTACTGGCTTCTGGAATAACGGTGCTGGAGTTTTCTAGCGTACATTCGCTACCGGTTCTGGCAACGCCAGTTTCTGTGGCTTCGTTATAATCCACAGATGCGGATGTGGTACATGTAATGGCTTGGTTGTTATATTCATTCACATCTTTTTGATAAAGCGTAAAGCTTGCACCACCGTCAGAGGTTTCAGAAGAATTCACTTCACCAAACCCGGTGTTTGCATCTTCACCATTTGCAATGTCAGGTAATAAACCATAGGTTAATGTGAACGCGCCAAACGGATTGTCATCGGTTGGGGTTTTTGTCACCTCACCAAGAATTTTGATTGCATTTGGCCCTTGGCCTTCACCACTTTGACCGGCATAGTCTTCGATCCAAGCATTAAAAATTAACGGCGCACTGGCCGAGGCTTGCGAGCTGTTTGCTACAAACGTCACATAAGATGTGGTTTGGTTATTGTCCCCCTGGCTGTCCCCTTCACCGCCTTTTTCTTCAAAGCAGCGACCTGCATCATTCCAGCTAACATAGTTCCCCTCTCCATTCATCAATAATGGGCGGGACTGATTGGTGAAACACAGCAGACTATCTATAAAACTGGTGGGCCGGACGGCTTCAAGGTGCACATACGTATTTTGCGCACTAGTGGCATAATCACTGGTTGAATCCAGTGTAGAGGTATCATGAACGGCCCTTGACGATAACACTGGGCCAATACCCATTAAACTTGATCGCGCTTCATCATCTTGCGCGGTAACTAAAGACATTTGTTCAGGTAAAGCAGCATCACCAGTGAGCGACACATCTGATGACACCGAATCGCTATCAGAACAACCTGATGAAATAGACACAGCCCCAATGATGCCGGCCAGAATGAGTTTTTTCATTTTCCTTTTACACCTTTTGTTAAGTACCTTAAAAAAGATAGTTCGAAAAATGAATTCAACGTGGTTTATAGGGTTAATTGCATAGACCGTTTTATGCTAATTATAAAAATCAACATGCTAAGCAAGGATATGAAGAGGGGCTGCTTATTTTTACACAAATGCAAAAATCAATGATTCATATAAAGTACATAATTATGCTTTATTTGGAATAAGAAAATCAGACGGTTGTTTTAATTTTTAAACAGATAAACTCTCAATAGGAGAATTTACTACGATACTCACTGGGAGAAAGTCCGGTACTGCGTTTAAACAAACGCCTAAAAAACCGAACGTCTTCATAGCCAGACTGCAAACTGATGGATTCAATTTTTTGCATACTGGATTCTAATAATTGTTTGGCCATGTCCATTCTCACGGCTTGAATATAAGCTAAAGGGGATTGACCACATGCTTGCGTAAAGCGGCGTTTAAATTGGCGCTCACTTAAATTCACTTTTGCCGCTAGGTCTGCAAGAGTGAACTGACTTTGCGCATGGTCTGAAAGCCAATTTTGCACCTGTTGAATTAAGGCATCGCTGTGTTTGGCTTTTACGTTTGAGTCACTGTATTGCAATTGACTGTGACGATCTAAATCCACCAGTACCGATTTTGCACATTGCCTGGCGATGCTTGCACCTAGGTATTGGCGAATTAAAAAAATACTCATGTCTTGAAACGCACTGGCCCCACCAGAACAGGCTAACCGATCCCCTTGAGTGATCATGGCATCGGCATTTAGCTGTACTTTTGGAAAGCGTTGTTTAAACAAACTTTGGCAGGCCCAATGGGTGGTGGCCGGTTGCCCATCCAACAGCCCTGATTCAGCCAAAACAAATGCCCCTGTGCAAATGCTTACCACCTGTGCCCCGTGTTCATATTGATAATTCAGCCAATTTAACGTGGTGACTGAAGTTGGCTGTTTGCGACGCGCAGGATGGCCGATGGCACCTACAATGACCAAATCGGCTACCTCTTTGTAGTCATTGGTATCGTCTAATGCACCATGAGTTTGAAGATTAAGGCCACCCATGGCGGTGAGCCCTGAGCGATGTTCGGACAGTATTCGAATATCAAACCCATGCTTCTTTGGCACCAAACTATTGGCCAAAGACAATATTTCCATGGGACCGGTAACCGATGATAAAGGGCAGTGATCAAGGGCAAGAATGTGGCATTTCATAATGAATGAACTCAAAACGGACGTTACACAAATATAATGGCATAAAAACACACCTATGTTGTCATATATGCCAGTGGTGAACAAATTTTTAACCACCTAGACTGGTATCAGTATTTCAATGATTCCATAAACGAGCTTTCACTATGACCATGTCCACCCCCTTAGAAACCGAGCTAGAAACGAATAAGGCATTGATTGAATCCTTTTATGCCGCATTTCAAACCAAAGACTACTCAGCCATGGCCGCTTGTTATCACCCTGAGGCGTACTTTCGTGACGAGGCATTTGAACTCACTGGCAAACAGCCTGGCGCCATGTGGCATATGCTGTGCGAGCGAGGCACAGATATGGCCCTCACCTATTCTGTGAGCATACAAAATGGAAAAGTAACCGCCCACTGGGAACCCACATACAGCTTCAGTCAAACCGGTCGTTTTGTTCACAACATTGTGGATGCTGAGTTTGAGTTTAAAGATGGAAAAATCATTAAGCACATTGACCGCTTTAATTTTTGGTCATGGAGTCGTCAGGCACTTGGGCTACCTGGTTTGCTATTAGGCTGGAGTGGTTTTTTACAAAAGAAAGTCAGCACCATGGCCATGGGGAATCTTATGTCATTCATTAAAAAGCACGACCAATACCAATAACACTATTCCTAAGCTTCAAATATAAAAGCCGAATGTTTGCATTCGGCTTTTTTATGCCTGCTCATCATTAACCCATTAAAGCCACGATTTGCTCGATTTCGGTCTACACTTAAAACAGCCTTTTAATGGACTTAA
>CAJXIT010000018.1 GCA_913054055.1 uncultured Thalassolituus sp. | reverse complement strand
TGGCGGAATTAACCAACGGATTGCAGGGGTTTGATAAGAACCAAGCCAATGCCGTAGTGAAACGGTTTCTTGCCTATAACCAACATAGATTTGACCGCACCCAGGCCGCCATGAGCGAGCGACAGCGCGCTTTTCTTGAAGTATTACCCCTACTGTATCATGTGAATCATGAAAAGCTGCCGGGCTTCGTGGGGCGAGAATGCCCTTGTGGCGTTGCGCGCTATACCCCAAGTAAAGATAGTTTACGTTCGGCTGCGGGTATTGCCATGGGGTTTCAATATCAGCAGCGCCGTAATGGTGAGCCAAGCATAAAGAGCCTTTTTATTATGGGCAGTTGCGGTTCTTTGGGTCACAGCGGTGGCAGTGATTTGGATATCTGGTTATGTCATCAACCTGGTCTGCCTTCAGGGGATCGTGAATTATTGCAAATGAAAGCCACGGCCATTGAGCAATGGGCAGATAATTTAGGTTTGGAAGTGCATTTCTTTTTAATGGACTCTGAAAAATTCATGCGTGGTGAGCGCAATGAATTGGGGCAAGAAGATTGTGGCAGTGCCCAGCATCAATTGTTATTAGATGAATTTTATCGAACCAGCATTTTATTGGCAGGCTGTTATCCGTTGTGGTGGTTGGTGCCTGTTGAGCAAGAAGGCCTGTACGAAGATTTTGTTTATCGTTTGCAAAAACAAGGCTTTATTAATCCAGAAGAGGTGATCGATTTTGGTGGCATTGGTGAGATTCCTGCTGGGGAATTTGTCGGTGCAGGCATGTGGCAATTATATAAAGCCATTGCCAGTCCTTATAAATCCATTTTGAAATTATTTTTAACCGAAGCGTATGCCAGTACTTATCCCCACACTGTGCCCCTGAGTTTGGATTTAAAGCAGCATATATTTAATGAGAGCAAGGCACTGGATCAGTTGGATCCTTATTTATTGCTGCATGATCGCTTAGAAGAATATTTAATCGAAAGAGAAGAGTTGTCTAGAGTCGAGCTGGTACGCCGCTGTATCTATTTCAAAAGCAATATCCCTATGGGGCAGACCACTCGACGCAAACATTGGAAACGGGATTTATTAAAACCGTTAATTGCATCTTGGGGGTGGACCGAAGGGCATTTGCTGCATCTTGATAATCGTCCGCAATGGCATGTGAATTTTGTTATGGATGAGCGAAAAACCTTGGTGAATGAATTAATTCACAGTTATAAATTCTTGTCCCGGTTTGGTCGAGAATATCAAGATGAGACAGTGCTAACCGCTGAAGATATGACCCTGCTTGGGCATAAACTTTATGCCACGTTTGATCGAAAGCCAGGGAAAATAGATTTTATTAACCCTGGTATCAGTAAAGATATTCAAGAAGAAAAACTCAGTTTACACCTAGACCGTCGTCATGTTCGGCGTCGCATTCCGCAAATGTCATGGAGTTTGTTTACCGGTATTGCGCGCCCTGATACCGCGCAACATGCCATAAAGCGTTCAAGCAGTTTGGTTGAGCTATTAGCTTGGTGTCATGTGAACGAAGTAATGGCAAAAGGGACGAATATTGTTATGTATCAGGGACGTCAGCAGGGCAATGATTATGAATTGAAAGAAATCATTAATACGTTTTACCAGATGAAGTTGCCCTCATATATTGAACCAAATTTCACTCGCCCCCCTGTACCAAAAAGCATTACTTTGTTTATCAATGTATTTGTGGATCCCATGAGTCACTACACGCGCAAGGGCATTCATAAAATCAGTAATCGTACGGATTCGTTAGGCTACAGTGCCTTAAAAGAAAATTTAGTGTTAACCATTGATCAGTTGGTTTACAACAGTTGGCGCGAGGTATTGGCTACTCGCTACGAGGGGCAGAATGCCTTGCTTAGAGTCATTGAAGATTACCTCATGTCGTACCCGCCAGATTCTAATGAGCATGCCCCTGAGGTTCATGTACATTGTTTTTGCGCTACTCGTGCCAAGGCCATCGCAGCGCGGGTAAAGGGTGTGCTTGAAGAGGTGCGCCAGTGTTTTTATCAGAATAAAATCGGGCAAAGGCGCCGCTATGTTTTACAAGTGGCGGATCAATATCATTTGATACAAATGAGTCGCGGCCATCCGGTGATTTATCACTTTGAAAAAGCCAGTTTGTTATGCAAACAATTGGCAAAACCCCAGCCCTATTATTCGCAAATTTATCTAGATAGCCATGCTTTGGTGGGCACGGTCATTAAACTGGTGTGTGAAAACAGCAAGCCGGGCCATTTGCAGGTGTATTATTTAAAACAAGATAAGCATGCGCATGTTTACGTGATAGATGAGCGTGGCTCCTTGATTCAATGGCAAACGCCCATTTATAACGAGGCGGCTTTGATAAACCCCATTAATCAGTTTTTACGCCAAGTGGAATATCGTCAGAATCGTCATCGTTACAAGCAATCAGAAATACCCACTGAGCGGCCCATTGAATATTACGAAGTGATGCTGCCCAGCAAAGACGAGGGCATGCACCTACGGCCAATTAGGCCTAAAGAAGGGTTGGGGCAAGGCCGTTATTTTGACGTGCATGCGCAAGTGGACTTTGATGCGCAAAATCGCCTGAGCTTTGTTTTATATTGCGAGCAAGAAGAATTCAGTCATGTGGAGCATGGTAATGGAGTATACCGAGCTTTGGTCGAAAAACTGGTGAGTTTGCGCCGCCATAACAAGCCTTACCCTGTCTACATAACCGATTTGGCCATCGCGGATCGGTTGCACAACCGAAACTCTAAGCAAGTTCTGCAAACCGCAAGCTATTTGGATTATAAGCATAAGCTAGAAAAGCGCTTAAATGGCACTTTGTTAGATCTATACCCCTCTGGTGCAGAAGGGAATGCTTAATGGCGGTCATAATCAATTAAAAAATCCTCTCTAATCCTGTGATTATCACGGGTTTGCGCCTATTCACCGGCGTTGTAAACCCCTATAATTGCCTGTCAAAATTTTATTAGGTCACCAACATGCGTTACGGCATCATTTTGTTCATTCTGCTGGTTTCAGGGTGTGGGCAAAAAGGGGCACTTTATATGCCCAATGAAAAGCCTGAGACATCGGCCGCGGCAGTCAGCCACGCTTCTGATGCGCCCGTTGATGCACAGGACACGACTCAATCTAAGTAGTCCATATAAGGGTTGTTTTGAGTCACGTATAGATAGTTTTAGAGAATGAAAAAATGACAGATGTATTTCAACATATCGACGGCGAACTGTTTGCAGAAAATGTAGCCGTGAGTGATTTGGCCGACAAGTTTGGCACGCCACTGTATGTTTATTCTCGCAAAGCATTTAGCGACAGTTATTTAGCTTATGCTGATGCCCTAAAAGGCAAAGATGCATTGGTGTGCTATGCCGTAAAAGCCAATAGCAATATTGCTGTGCTGAATGTACTGGCTAAGCTGGGTGCGGGTTTCGATATCGTATCTGTTGGTGAATTAGAGCGTGTTCTTAAAGCCGGCGGTGATCCAGCCAAATGTGTATTTTCTGGCGTGGCTAAAACCGCTGATGAAATGCGTCGTGCGTTAGCTGTGGGTGTGCACTGCTTTAACGTAGAAAGTGCTGCCGAGTTAGAGCGTTTAAACGACGTGGCGGTTGAGATGGGTGTTAAAGCACCGGTTTCATTACGAGTCAATCCAGATGTGGATGCAGGCACGCACCCTTATATTTCTACGGGTCTAAAAGAAAATAAATTTGGGGTGGATATAGAAGTTGCACCTGACGTGTATGCCCGTGCTGCGCAATTACCTGGTTTAGATGTGAAGGGCGTTGATTGCCACATTGGTTCGCAGCTTACTCAAATTGATCCATTTTTAGATGCGTTGGATCGTGTGCTGTTGTTAGTGGATGGCTTAAAAGAACAAGGCATTGAACTTGAGCACATTGATTTAGGTGGTGGCTTAGGCGTGACTTATGATGATGAAGTACCGCCAACACCAAAAGAGTTGATTGATGCGTTGGAACCAAAATTGGCGGGACGTAATTTAAAAATGGTATTTGAACCAGGCCGTTCAATTTCTGCAAACGCCGGTGTGTTTGTTACTCAAGTGGAATTTTTGAAAAGTAATGGCGATAAAAACTTTGCCATCATTGATGGCGGTATGAACGATTTAATTCGTCCGTCTTTGTACAGCGCTTGGCAAAACATTGTTGAAGTGCAACCGCGTACAAATACTGAGAAAAAAGCATATGATGTGGTTGGCCCTGTGTGCGAAACCGGTGACTTTTTAGGTAAAGACCGCGAGTTATCCATTTTATCAGGCGACTTGCTGGCGGTTAAAAGTTCAGGGGCCTACGGTTTTGTGATGGCTTCTAACTACAATACCCGCAATAAGCCTGCTGAAGTCATGGTAGATGGTGAGCAAGTTCATTTGATTCGTCGTCGTGAAACCATTGCTGACCAATTAAGCGCTGAAAGCTTAATTGCAGAGTAAATAGATTCATAATATTAGGTAAATAAAATGTTATTACGATTCAGCAAAATGCACGGCCTTGGCAACGACTTTATGGTGGTTGATTTGGTGACTCAGCATTTTGCTTTTCGTCCAGAGCTTGTGCGTCAACTAAGCGATCGTCAGTTTGGTATTGGTTTTGATCAACTATTAATTGTTGAAACCCCAAGCAACCCTGATGTGGATTTTCGTTATCGTATTTTTAATGCTGATGGCAGTGAGGTTGAGCAGTGTGGCAATGGCGCACGCTGTTTTGCACGTTTTGTTCATGACGCACGTTTAACCGCGAGAAACCCAATAAAAGTCGAAACCAATTCCGGCATTATTGAATTGAAATTAGAAAATAATGATGACGTGGTTGTGAATATGGGCGAGCCTAAATTTGCACCAAGCGCTTTACCATTCAGTGCCGACGCCGAGCAAGATAAGTACACGATCAGTGCGCCGTTAAACGAAGGCAGTTACGACTGTGAAGTAGGTGCTGTGTCCATGGGTAATCCACACGCTGTGATGCTGGTTGAAGACTTACAAAGCGAAATGGTTAATCAACTGGGGCCAGAGATTGAAGGCCACTCGGTTTTTCCAAAGCGTGTAAATGCGGGTTTTATGCAAATTGAAAACCGCACGGAAATGAACTTACGTGTCTATGAGCGCGGAGCGGGTTGGACTTTGGCGTGTGGTACCGGCGCCTGTGCGGCCATGGTAACGGCTCATAAGTGGGGCCTTGTGGACGATGAAGTGAAAGTGAACTTGCCTGGTGGTAGCCTGACCATTAAGTGGGATGGCCAGGGTGATGTGATCATGACTGGCCCTGCGAGTAAAGTGTACGAAGGTCGCATCCAAGTTTGATCTGAACGCGTTAACCTTACCTAGGAATGTTAAAAGCTTGGGTGTTTGTTATCACTGCTCAGTTGCCATAATTTAAATTAAAGTCAGCAGATAGTCTGCTGTAAAAAATAGATTGGGTTTCACCCAACATAAGTGTCTTCCGTTTTATCAAGCGTGGAGCAATGAAATAAGGTTAAAAGATGGAACAGGATAAAAATCAGCTGAATGAGCGCGAAGTGGCTGCATTTTTGAAGCAGAATCCTGACTTCTTACGCAAATTCCCTGATGTTGTACATGAGTTGGATATCCCTCATGAAACCGGTGGCGCTATTTCTTTGGTTGAGCATCAATCAAAAATATTGCGTGACAAAAATAATGAATTACATGAACGTTTGCAGCAGTTAGTGGAAAACGCTCGCCGAAATGATCGCTTGTTTGAACAAACCCGTCGCTTAACGTTAGATTTATTGGATGCACAATCCATTGAAGAAGTAGAGCAAGCCTTACAAGAGAGTATGAACCTTGTTTACGGTGTGGATTATGCGTGTATCACTCTGTTTGTGCCTGCCATGAATATGCAAGCGGTGATTGAAGTAGAAATGCAGGATCAAATGGTGCGTCACTTTGGTCGCAAACAAGCTATTGTGGGTCAGTTGTCTGATGATCAAATGGAATTATTCTTCCATGCTAAATCTAAAGTGGGCTCCATGGCAGCCTGTTTATTGAAAAATGATTTAGGCATTATGGCGCTGGGCCATAAACAGGACGAATATTTTAAATCGAATATGGATACCCTGTTCTTAGATTATGTGGCAGAAATTGTGAGCCGCCGTTTAGATATTTTGCTGTAACTAAAAGCGAATCTGGTTTTATGGATACATCCCAAATACGAGTATTAAGTTTTGATCTAGACGATACCTTATGGGATGGTAACCAAGTAATTCTAAAGGCCGAACAGGCCATGCTTGATTGGATGCTACAGCACACGCCAAACGTATTTGAACGCTTTACCAAAGAAAGCCTACGGCAGCACAAATTTCAATTCATTAAAAATAACCCTCATTTAATGAATCGCATCAGCGAGGCAAGACAGCGATATCTTGCAGAATTATTCTCTGAGCTAAATCATTCTAACCCTTTAGAAAAATCCAAAGCTTGTTTTGATGCATTTTATCAAGCCAGGCAACAAGTTGTTTTATTTGAAGGGGTAACAGACACGTTAGAAACACTTAAGCAGCACTTTCAATTGATCGCCATTACCAATGGCAATGCAGACATACATTTAACAGGCTTAGGTGGTTTTTTTGACGTTGCACTAAATGCTGAAGATTTTTCGCAGCCAAAACCCCATGGTGATATTTTCAAAGCAGGGTTAGGCCATACTCATGCACGTGCTGAGCAATGCTTGCACATTGGCGATCATCCTGAGCATGACATGCTAGGGGCATATAACGTTGGCATGAAAACCTGTTGGTTGAAAGATGGCAGTCGAGAATGGAATCAAGATTTTAAGGCACACATTGAAATCCGCCATGTGTCAGAACTGTTACCCTTATTAATCAAATAAGCGTCGGTTATTAGTGACGTCTAGCAAATTCGGCCATATCTAACGTAGCCATTGACTCATCTAGTTTTGGAATCTCTTTTAATTGTTTCACTTGTTGGAAGTCTACGACGTTCGAGTGCTGTTTAATGGCTTGAGTTTGGCAGCCGAATAGAAACACACATGTTACCGCTAAAATCGCTATTTTCATCATCAACCCCTTCTACTTTAGTGTTGCCTTTAAACCAAGCATATATGCGGACCTAAAAGAGGCAATTTGTAATGGGTGCAATTGGGAGCCAGTTATCAAATAAAAGGCTGTATAGCACAGATAGTTATAAGTAAGTTTTAACGAATTAGAAAGCACTCTAAAAACTAAGCGTAATTGAAGTGTGTTGCCATTTAAAACGGCATTGTTTCAATCGCCCTTCATTGAAAGCTGACGTTTATTAGCTAATCTTAAATAAACGTTTCGGAGCGAAAACAATGAAGAAAACAGCCGTTTTTTTGTTTATGGGACTGGTGTCTAGCTTGGCCATATCTCAAGATTGGCGACATGAAGTACACGGATCGCTGCCTGTCTTTTTTACCTATAGCGACACGGATGGTGGCGAGCAAGGCATGCGAATCATGTCGGGATTTAATCCAGCCAGCTTATCCTTTTCTAGTTTTGCCCCTCCACAAAATGACATAGAAATGAGTGTGACGCTTCAAATCAATTCTCATCTTCAGGGCAGTCAGGTGCAAAACTCAGGGGCATTTGAAAGTCGCGTGGCGGATATACAAATTAAAGGAAACTTTGGCCAGCTAAATGTTGGCAAGGGTTTTGGGATATTTAATAGCGGCGCCATAGGGGATGCAGGCAGTGCAAAAGGCGTTGGGCATATGCCGGGAGGGGCTGATCAAGGTAATGCTACTAATGGCCATATTGGCACAGGATATGTTTACGCAAACTTTAATCCAAGAATCATTTATAGCAATCAATTAGATGATAATAGTCGCTATATAATTGGATTGTTTAACCCAGAAGAGCCTGCAAACGTAGGGACGGTTGAAACCAAGCTACCGAGGTTTGAAGGGCAGATAAACCTAGCGATGGCCGCCCATGAAATTTGGGCTGGTATATTGTTCCAGCCTGTTGAGTCAACAGTGGAAGATTATAATATTCAAGCAATGGATGTGGGAGGGCAGTTCAAAAGTGGTGAGCTAGGTTTACGTGCTGCTTATACCATGACAAAAGGTATTGGTGCAGATGGACTGTATGGCTTTGGCGGTTTAAGTGATGCCGAAGTAGAAGGTACTCAAGCTTATGTAGAAGGCACATATCAATTAGATCAAGTGCTGCTAGGAATTAGTTATGGAATAGGGACACAAGATTCAGGAACAAATGCCAGTGGTGCTATTCCTGAAATAGAAAATACATTAATCATGCTATTTTCTCAGAAAAAGATTACCGACAATCTTCATGTCATGTTAGAGCTGCAAACATATGACTCAGAAACTAATGGCGCTGCCACGCAAGAGTATATGGCATTCAGTACAGGTAAACAGGTTGATTTTTAGTGAGGTGAAAACCTTTTAGATATTATTTGAATTAAGAAAACTGTGGTAATGGAATATGAAGCAACTAAGCGTTTGTTTGACGCTATTAATGTTATTTTCACCTTTAAGTTTAAGTAACGATAAAGCAATCGAAAACATCATAAAAGAATTAGATGGTTCTGCTTTAAGTCATGCTGAAATGAAAAAGGAGTTAATTTGGTTTTCTGAAAAGGGTACTCGATTTAAAAATAAAACCATTACCGTAGTGAGTGAAGACATCCCTACCCATAGATGGGAGAGGGATGTATTGGCTAAGCACTTTAAAGCATTAACCGGTATCAATATTAACTACGATATCATTGGGGAAGGCTCAGTTGTTGAATCCATTTTTAAGCAAATGAGTCATGGTGTTCATCTTTATGACATATATGTAAATGATGCTGATCATATAGGTACGCATTCACGAGTACAGGGAGTGGTGAATTTAACTGAATATATGAAAACAGAAGGACGTAAATATACCAATCCCGATTTAGATTTAAACGATTTTTTAAATCTAAAATTTGCACAAGATTACGACGGTAATCAGTTGCAACTTCCCGATCAACAATTTGCAAACTTGTATTGGTTTCGATATGACTGGTTCACACGGCCAGATATCAAGAAAAAATTCAGAGCGTTTACAAATAAAAAATATGGCAAAGGTAATGGCTATGAATTAGGCGTACCAGTTAATTGGGCGGCTTATGAAGACATTGCTGAGTTTTTCTCTAATACTAAAATTGACGGTAAACAAGTGTATGGCCATATGGACTTTGGAAAAAAATCCCCGAGTTTAGGCTGGAGATTCACAGATGCTTGGCTGTCAATTGCAGGGGCTGGAGATACTGGGTTACCTAACGGAACACCTGTGGGTGAGTGGGGTATTCGAACGGTTAATCGCATTCCAAGAGGGTCTTCTGTAGAAAGAGGAGGGGCTACCAATGGACCCGCCGCCGTATATGCATTGCAAACTTATATCGACTGGTTAAACAAGTACTCACCACCAGAGGCCAGAGAAGGCACATTTTTAGATAATAATATTGTAGCTGCACAAGGAAATGTGGCTCAGCAAATATTTTTATATACATTGTGGTTGAGCGAGCCAGAGTTTAATTCTGGAAAAATGTTAGACAGTAATAATAAACCAGTTTGGCGAGTGGCCCCCACACCCCACGGAAGGTATTGGGAAAAAGGCATGAAGGTAGGTTATCAAGATGCAGGCAGTTGGACCATTCCTAAGGATACTAAAGGTGGTAAGCGTGCTGCCGCTTGGTTATGGGCACAGTTCTGTGTCAGTAAATCGGTAGCGTTGGCAAAATTTAAAGCGGGAGGAACACCTGTTAGAAAAAGCACCTTACAAACAAAGTGGGTGCAGAAAAATAAACAAAAGTATGGCGGATTAATTGAGTTCTTTCAGAGCGATGCGATTCATAAATGGACGGATACGGGATTAAATGTGCCTCATTACCCATTAATGTTTAGGGCTTGGTGGCCAAATTTAGATCAAGCTATTGATGGGAGGATTACAGCTCAACAGGCCATGGATAATATTGCGCACAGCCAAGATGCAATCATGGGAAAATTACAAGGTTTAAAATATTCTCCGAAATTGAATAAGAAATCTTCTCGTAGTTATTGGTTAAATCAACCAGGTGCACCTAAGCCAGAACGAAAAAGAGACGCTCCAATGACAATGGAATATAAAGACGTTATGAAGCGTTGGACTAAAACGCACTGATTATGTGGGTTAATAATCGTATAAGCCGTCAAATCATGATCTTAGTGGCGCTAACCTTTACTCTGTTTTTTTTAGCCACAACGCTCATTATTGGTTATCAATATTATGATGAGCTTTTAGACTTAATGAATGAGCAGACGGAAAGTGCTGCAAAATTATTTAAGTCTGATTTCGAAGATGATATCAGCCGTACTGAAAATGCACTTGCAAGTATGGAAGGTAATGAGAGTTTCAAAGAAAATTTATCATTGCTCAATCAGTACGGACCTCTTTACCGTGAAGATGACTCTGATGAAACGGCACTGATATCTGAGGCCGAGCAATCTTACTATTTTCAAAGTCAATTACAGTTAATCTCAATATTAATGACGTTGATGCCTCAATATGGTCTTTCACATTTAGCGGTTTATCAGGTTAATCCATTTCCTAAGAATAAAAACGGGGTAAAGCTATTATCTTTTTTAATTGATAATGAAAATATCTGTTTGGCTCGATATTTAACTAAATCGGAAGCCCCAAAAAAAGTTCACTATAAAATTCCTGTATCTGAAATCAGCATGGATAATAATTTATTTAATGTAAGTGATGTGTATGGTAAAGATACAAAATTCTTTTTAGATAAAATTGGCGTCATAGAAACAGATGAAGAGATCATTGATTACTTAAATGCATTGTCAGTTCAGGATGTTTATAAAGGGAAATCCACCAATATTGTTAATGAGTCATTTAGTGTTGCAATTTGGGTGGCGGTCTCACTGCCTATGTCAAACCCTGAAACGTGGGAAAAAGAGATCAGAGACAGTGCCATCATATTAGGCGTCAATACACCTACAAAAGATTCATTGTCTGATGTGGGTAAACGCATTGGTAGTGAATTTGCAATTGTAGAGGGTGATCACGCGTGGATATCAGGTATAAATATAGATGCGGCCTCAGAGTCCAGTAATAATGATTACGTGCTTTCTAAGCATCAGCTGGATATTAGTAACTATGACGGGCGAAATTTTAGCGTCATGGCTAGAACATCTAAAATCAATTTGAAAAAGAGAACCACTAGCTTAATCATCAAATTATCATTACTAGCAACACTTATTCTTTTGATAACAGGTATCGGTATTTATGTATTAATCAATATAACATTAAATACCCCCCTTAACTCGCTTCTAAAGGGCGTGCAATCCATCGAGAGTGGGGATCTAAACTATAAGGTTGAGATCATAGGTAAAAATGAATTAACTAGAATATCTACGGCGTTTAATAAAATGGTAGATCAAATATATAAAGCTTCTCAAGAGTTACAATTAGCTAATGAAGGGCTTGAGGTTAAAGTAAAAGAAAGAACAAATGAATTAGTTGAAGCTCAACAGCAATTGATCATGTCAGAAAAAATGGCGTCTTTAGGTCAATTGGTGGCAGGTGTGGCGCATGAGATTAATACTCCCCTAGGAAATTCAATTACGGCATTATCATTTACTATTGATGAAATAGCGGCCATTAAAAAATCATTTAAAGATAACGCACTAAAAACAAGCGATTTTGAAGCCTTTATTTCTAATGCTGATACTTCCATGGACTTAGTGCAATTAAATTTACGAAAAGCCAGTGAGCTGGTTCAAACATTTAAGCGGGTAGCGGTTAATCAATCTATAGAAGAGCTGGTTACATTTTCAATATTTGATCAAATAGAAGAGGTGATTAAAACTCTCGAGCCCACATTAAAACGAACCCAGGTTAAAATATCTTTATCTATTGATGACGCTATCGTGATTAACAACTACCCTGGCTCTTTTTATCATATCATCAGTAATTTAATTATGAATAGCTTGGTACATGCCTTTCCAGAGGACAGGGGCAATATAAAAATTTCTGTTGTGCAATCTGAAAAACGATTAAGTATCCTGTTTCAAGATGATGGCGTGGGCATGTCTGAAGAAATCAGAAGTAAAATTTTTGACCCATTCTATACCACTAAGCGTGGCTCAGGTGGAACGGGTTTAGGTATGTATATGACTTATAATATTATTACACAGCGTTTAGCCGGTACAATTGAAGTGGAAAGTGAAGTTGGTAGTGGCACATTATTTAAAATTTGTATTCCATCTACACCGCCTAATAAAAGTTCTGAAGATGGAACATTTATGGTTTAACCAAATCATTGATCGAAACGCCCCTATATAATCATTTATTCATCCATTGCCATAGTCTTCCTAAGGACTCATATATGGCACGTTCACTTTTTTGCAGCCCTTGTGCGTCAAATTTCCAGCTTGAGTTATGAGCTCTTGGAGTAATGTGGTTAGTAGGCGCTGCAATAGCATTGATGTTTTGCTGTTTAAAATATTCGAGGGCTCTTGGCATATGGCTGGCACTTGTGACCAATGCTATTCTCGCATCTTGAACAATGGCTTTTGTAGCAATGGCTTCTTCTCTTGTATCTTTTGGTTCTCGCAGCTGAATAATTCGATCGTGATTCGCACCTAAAGCGATTGCCGCATTTGCATAAATCTCAGCACAACTCATGCCTTTTTCATTGTAACCACTGACAACAAGTTTACTGTGGGGCTGTGCAGAAAAAATTCTTAAACCTTCTAATAATCGCTTTAATGCGGTACTGGATAAATGGTTAATTGGGGGCATTGTTCGATCAGCATTGGTTTGATTGCCTAAAACGACGATGTAATCCACGTGTTCTTTTACATCAAAGATAGGTGTCTGATGTTCGATGGGGCGCAATAAAAAGTTAGCCGTTGGATTCCAGCTAAATAAAATCAGTGCAATTAATCCAACGGTTGTTAAAGACTTTCCAACCGTTTGGTATTTTCTTATCCATAAAAGTACTAACCCACTGGCCATTAATAAGACGCATAAACTCATAGGAAGTAACCAAAAGCCTATGAACTTCTTTAAAGCAAACCCGAATTCTAACACTGTGTGTTCCTATTAATGTTCGTGACATAGTTTAGGCAATAAAAAAGGCCTAATAAAAATTAGGCCTTATGATACGTACATTATTGTTATTGAACCAGTGCTTGGCCGACCCCTCTAGGGTCAGATGCTGCAGTGACTTCTTTATTCGTTTTATTTAACAAAATGGCATGCATGTTTCCATATTGTCTACCCACGTCTTTTAGCTTGTGGCCCTTTTGAATTAATGCCTGTTTAGTCTTCTCAGTAAATGTATCCGGTTCGTGCTGAATTACATCGGGTAAATATTGATGATGAAAACGAGGGCGGCTAACCCAATCACTTACTGGCTTACCCTGTATGTGTTCTAACATGCCTAAAAACACCATGGTAATGATGCGGCTACCACCAGGGGTGCCTAAAATAGCAATGCTTTTTTCATTTTCTAAATAGGATGGTGTCATTGAAGATAGGGGACGTTTTTCTGGGGCAATGGCATTGGCTTCGTTACCCACTAATCCATACGCATTGGGTGTTCCCGGTTTTGAAGAAAAGTCATCCATTTCATTGTTTAACAGTACACCAGTTTTTGCTGAAGTGAAGGCACTGCCGAATGGGAGATTAACACTTAATGTGGCGCTTACTCGGTTACCTTGATTATCTAATACACTTAAGTGCGTGGTATGAAAGCCTTCTAGTATTTGCACCTGACTCCCTAGGGTTTTACTATCAGTGGCTTTATCCATATTAATGCTTGTGGCGAGTTTTTCATTGTATGTTGCGTTCATTAATTGCTGTTGCGGGACTTGCACAAAATCCGGATCACCTAAGTAGTGCGCACGATCAAAATACGCACGACGCATCACTTCACTTAATAGGTGGGTTTGATCTATTTCGTTTAAAGATTGCCACGGAGTTTTATCTTCCACACTTTTTAGCATGCTAAGCATTTGCGCGATGGCGATGCCGCCAGAGCTAGGCGGTGGGGCGCTTACAATTTTATGATCTTTGTAGTGGGTGATTATGGGCGCGCGTTCAATAACAGAATATTTTTCTAAGTCCTCTAATCGCCAAATACCGCCGGCTTTTTGAACATCGTCAACCATGCCTTTGGCGACGGGGCCTTTATAAAAACCATCAAAGCCTTGCTCAGCAATGGCCTGTAAGGTGCTAGATAGCTGTGGCTGTAAAATGAAGTCGCCCAGTTTTAATGTGCTTGCATCATTATTTAAAAATACTTTGGCCGTTTCAGGGTATTGCATCATGGCCTTACCGCGATAGCCCACCAACTTTTTATACTTTGTATCTACAGCAAAACCATTTTTCGCAATTTGAATGGCTGCCTCAAGGGATTGTTTAAGGGGAAGGTTGCCGTACTTTTTTGCTATATGATCAAAAGCGGCTGCTTGCCCAGGTATCGCCGCTGCCATTGCTCCATTGATGGATAACTTTGGAATCACATTGCCCTTGTTATCTAAATACATGTCACGGTGAGCGTCTAAAGGGGCTTTCTCTCTTGCATCCACAAAAACATCTTTTTGGTGCTGGTTATCATGCAATAACCAAAACCCGCCTCCGCCCATGCCTGCACTGTATGGCTCAACAACCGCCAACACAGCAGCGGTTGCAATGGCGTCATCAAATGCGTTGCCGCCAGCGTTTAAAATGTCGATGCCAGCTTGCGTGGCTAACGGGTGTGCAGATGCCACCGCACCCGTATGTTGTGTCATAGGTGCTTGTTTTGCTTCTGGGCTGCAAGCCGCGAGAAACAGTGCAGTGATGAGTGCCAGTGTGAATCGGGTAATTGGATGCATGGGATCTTTGCCAAAGAGAATATTTGAGTTATCTAATCATAGAATAAGCGCCAATTACAGGCATGAAAGAAACCTTAAATGGAATGGTGTGTTGAAACAGCAACCATGGTCGCTATAAACTCCTGAGCATGTGCTGCGTGATCTTAATTTAGAAGGGAAGGATAATGGCCATTACCGGTGAGTGTTTTTGTTCAGAGGTGAGATATCAACACAATGGTCAGTTACGAGATGCCATGTCTTGTCATTGTTCACGTTGTCGAAAAATGTTTGCCGCACAGGCATCCGCTTCAGCGTTTGTTGAGCCGGAGGAATTTCAATGGCTATCGGGTCAGCACTTATTAACCACCTACATGGGTGAGCACGGCTATGGCATACAGTTTTGTAAAAAGTGTGGTTCTACTTTATGTACGGTCCATAAAGATCAAGTATTTCAAATCATGCTTGGCTGTGTGAATGGTGACCCTGAGATTGAAATTGGCAGGCACATTTATGTGGGATCAAAGGCCACATGGGAAGTGCTACCAGAGGGGCTAAATTCGTTTGAAGCCGGTTTTAGATAGGCATCTATTAGTCACAAAAACGAAAAAAGCCGCTTAAGTTACCCTTAAGCGGCTTTCATTATTTCGTTAAAATACTAAGCGGTTAGCTTTTCGTATTTGGCTTGCAGCTCTTCTTGTGTCTCAGCCTTATTAGGATCAAGTGGGATACAATCAACAGGGCATACTAGCTGGCATTGCGGCTCATCATAGTGACCAACGCATTCTGTGCATTTACTCGATTCAATCTCGTAAATCTCTTCCCCTTCAAAAATGGCTTCGTTAGGGCATTCTGGTTCACATACATCACAGTTAATGCAATCGTCGGTAATCATTAAAGCCATAAATTAATACCTCTTATAGCGTGAATAGATGGCTTGCAGTGTAATGAAGTACCCTGCCGCGACCTTGATTTAAGTAAAGTTTAGTCGTTTTTCGTGCCAAATTTTTCTAATAAGGCTTTTTCTACCGATGGGTGTACAAATTTAGCCACCTCGCCATCTAAGCGTGCAATTTCGCGAATCAGAGTCGAGCTGATATATGAATGCTTTTCATGAGGCGTTAAAAATACGGTCTCAATTTCAGGGGCCAGGGCACGGTTCATGTTGGCCAGCTGAAATTCGAACTCAAAATCCGAAACGGCGCGCAGACCACGTAGCAATACATTGGCACCTTGCTCTTTAGCAAAGTGCGCAAGCAGTGTGTTAAAGCCAACAATTTCAACATTTGGGATATGCCCAAGTAC
Organism: uncultured Thalassolituus sp.; assembly: GCA_913054055.1. Taxonomy (GTDB): domain Bacteria; phylum Pseudomonadota; class Gammaproteobacteria; order Pseudomonadales; family Oceanobacteraceae; genus Bermanella. The sequence continues at coordinate 4,522 of CAJXIT010000018.1, read as the reverse complement.
TTCGCGAGCCAGCTCACAGCGCTGTTCAAGCGGTAGCAGAGGCTTCTTATTTGGGCTTTCTGCAATGGCAACCACAACCGTATCAAACATACGAGATGCGCGTTCAACCAGATCCGTGTGACCATTGGTGATCGGATCGAATGTACCTGGGTAGATAACTTTAATCATTAAATCTGCCTTGGGGCGGAATATATATGGCGGGCATGGTAATCAATTTGTAATGCGCACTCAACTACCGAATGGTTATAGCAGGTAAGTGCACATGGGTCCTAGCTATTAAATTAGCCAGCTTTTAGCTGTTTTGCGAGTTCAGAAGACTGTTTAAGGGCTAGGCCATATATGGACAACTGAGGGTTTGCGCCGATACTGGTTGGGAACGCTGACCCATCAATAATGGATAGATTATCCGCATGGTGGAAGTGTCCTTGGCTATTGATGACTGAACTGCTCGGGTCTTCGCCCATGACGCAGCCACCCATTAGGTGTGCCGTCATGATGCGTTGACGAAACAGCGCTTGAGGCAGTGAATCTATGGCCTTTTTACACTCAGTTAAGTTGGTGTAAAAATTGGCGTCCATGTGCAAAGGCTTAACGGATTTTGCACCTGCAGCAAATTGAATCTCTGCCATCACGTGATGGGCTTTTCGCAAGCCTTTCCATAGGTAGTCGGTTACCGGGTAATCCAGTATCGGTTTGCCAGTGTGATCCAGCTCCACCGTCCCTCCTTGGCTTTCTTCACTGAATCCATCTCGCATTAAGGCCAGCGTGCCTTGCAAGTTAGGTAGGCTTTCCATGGTTTCGGTTAACTGTACGCCATGAAAGCCTGCGATCTGGCCGCCCATGACAGGCTGAATCGGTGGAACTTCTAATTTAAAGCCCATTTCATCCGTGTCAGGCCATTGGAAATGGTCACTGTAGATGGATTGTGGCGCCCCATAAAATGGATTCACCGTATCAGGCATTTTTGCCAAGTTTAAATTCACTGGGTGAATGGTGGTGCGCTTACCAATAAGCCCATGGGGGTCAGGGGCATCTGAGCGTAACAACAACCCTGGGTTGTTAATGGCGCCGCCACTCAGAACAATGTGTTTGGCTTTAAACGAAAGCTTAACGCCGGTTGGGGTTTTACCGTCTTTACCTAAGGCAAGGCACTCAACACTTTCCACTTTGTTTTCTGAAAACGTTAATGTGTTAGCACTGCAGCGATAATAAAGCGTCGCGCCATTTTTTAATGCTTCAGGCACAGTGGTCACCAGCATGCTTTGTTTGGCATTGGTTGGGCAGCCTGTGCCGCAATACCCTAAATCCCAGCAGCCAGCCACATTGCGTGGAATCACAGACCAAGACCAGTTATTTTTTTCACAGCCTTTTTTTAATATGTCGTTATTAGCATTGGGTGCCATGGCCCATTTTTCCACGTTAAGACGTTGTTCCATTTTTTCAAAATAGGGTTGCATTTCTTCAGGGGAAAACCCTTTAACGCCGTGGTGTGTACCCCAATGATTAAGCGTGGCTGCTGGCGTTCGGAAACTGGATGTCCAGTTGACCACTGTGGTGCCGCCTACAGCACGTCCTTGTAATATGTTGATGGCGCCGTCTTTACTTGAACGTGTGGCGCCTTCTTGATACAGGCTAGGAAGGGCTTCTAGTTCGTCCATATTGAAATCATCAGAGGTGTGCAAGCCACCTTCTTCGATCATCACGACTTTGAGGCCCGATTGGCTAAGTACCTCAGCACTGACCCCGCCGCCGGCGCCGGTACCAATAATGATCACGTCTGCTTCAATGGTTTGATTGCTGGTAAGCATGGCTGCGTCGTTTAAATCCCAGTTTTCACTTTGGGCGCGCTGCTTAAAAATATCTGGAATGGCCATAATTATTTTTATCTACTGTAAAAGTGAACGGATTTATTTGGTAATTAAAAGGCTGGCATGAGGTGGTCCGGGGTAGCCAATTTGCTGCCAGGATTCTTTTTGTCCGTACCAAGATGCAGTGATTAATTGGTTAATGCCGTTATAGCCAAGATTAAATAACCCAAGAGAACTGTTGCGCCACTTTGTTAAGAAATTTTCGATTTCAGAATCACTGGCGTTTTCCCATTTACTCCAAACCCCTGTGGTCAGGCCTCGAGTAACACCAAAATTCAGCAGCATAAATAAATCAGACATTTGCTTGGCGTTATGAGGCCCCAAGCTGTCTACCACCGAATCGATCACAACCAGCATATTATTTAACGCCGTTTGCTTTTCATTTTCTGCGGTTGGCAGGCTGCCTTTTAACATGACGGGTGCAATGGCCGAAAGCATGGTGCGATCTTGTGTGGTGAGCACTTTCCATTGGCCATTTTCTGGCAGTGCTTCAGAGCAACCGCTTAAGCTGGCAGTCATCCCAACCGCCGATAAGGCAGCTGAGCTGGCCATACCAAGTTTTAGAAATGAGCGTCTATCCATTGCAATTCCAATTAATGAAAAGAGGCCAATATAAAATTGGCCTGTTTATAGTGAGCTTTTAGGAAATAACAGAAATACGAATTATCGAATGATAAATTTGTAAATCAGTTTATGCATAAAGCGATCGTGAGGCGCATGAATTAAATGGCCCATGTTGATGCGACCTTTTTTATGAACCGACTTAGCATGGCTTAACGATACAAACCCTTCTTTCCCGTGGTAAGCGCCGATCCCCGAATCACCCACGCCACCAAATGGCATGTCGTCTTGGGCAATGTGGGTTAAACAGTCGTTAATGGTCACGCCACCGGCATGGGTTTGTGTTAGTACTTTATTTTGCTCTGCACTGTTATGTGAGAACAAATATAAGGCCAATGGGCGAGGGCCTGCCTTAATGTGATTCAAGGCTTCATCAAGTGAGTCGTAAGTTAAGATTGGCAGCAGTGGACCAAATATTTCGTCCTGCATTATGGTCATGTCTTCGTGGGTGTTTTCAACCAGTGTCAGAGGAATCTTACGGGTGCCAGAGAAATCTTCGTTAGCATTGTTAAGCTGAGTCAGTTTGGCGCCTTTTGATTCCGCGTCCTTTAGCAGGCCTTGTAAACGCATGTGCTGACGCTCATTTACAATGGCTGTGTAATCATTGTTTTCTTTAAGGGTTGGGAAGCTGGCTTTGTAGCGCTCAGCAAGTGCGGCTTTTAAACCTTCTACTTTATGTTTGGGTACCAATAAATAGTCCGGTGCGATACAGGTTTGGCCCGCATTGGTGGCTTTACCAAAAATCAGGGATTGTGCTGCGGCTTTTAGGTCGGTGCTGTCAGTGATGATGCAAGGGGACTTGCCGCCAAGCTCTAGCGTTACTGGCACAAGGTTTTTACCGCATGCGGACATCACATGACGGGCCACTGCCGTTGAGCCGGTAAAGATTAAGTGATCCCAATGAATATTTGAGAACTCAGCGCCAACGGCGGCTTCCCCAGATAGAATGGCCACTTGATCTTCAGAGAAGTATTCAGCCAGCATACGCTGCATCACGTCATTGGTGGCCGGGGTGAATTCCGACATCTTGATCACGGCGCGGTTACCCGATGCCAGTGCTGTGGCCAGCGGTGCAGCGGCCAATTGAACTGGGTAATTCCAAGGCACCATGATGCCTACCACGCCTTTTGGCTGGTAGTGCACCTTGTTAGACGCAGGGGCAAACAGTGCGCTCACGTGGCGACGGCTTGGCTTCATCCATTTTTTAAGGTTTTTACGGTTATAGTTAATGCACTCAAGGGTCACCATGATTTCGGCGATCATGGTCTCGGCTTTTGAACGTGAACTAAAATCTGCGTTTACGGCTTCTGCTAATTCGTCTTTGTATTTGCGCAGCGCAGCTGCTAACTTGTCTAGGTCGTTACGGCGATCTTTAGCGCTTGGATAAGGCGCTGCAGAGTAAGCGGCTTTTTGCTTGGCAACCACGTCATGTAAATAGGCAATCTGCTGTTGTTCTTCGTTATCATTCAGTTGTACGGCTGTCGCGCTCATGATGGACCCCTTCATTTAAAGACCATTAATTATTGTGTTTTACATTATTAGAGTGAATACTCTAAAGGTCAATGGTTATTTCGGCGCTCCTAATACGTATTTTGGTCAAAAAAGCTTCTATTATTCATTTTTAGGCTCAGTCTGAATGGATGTGGCTTGCTTTGGGTAAACACTGTTTGCCCAATTGGGCTTGTATTGAGAGAATGGCTGTCCACTTTTTATACGCTAAAGTGGGTGTGCTTTTGGAAAGGCATTGGCTAGATGAATACAAAAACATTTACCAGATTTTGAGTTGTAGCTAGGAATTGTGAATGAAGACACGTGATCGCATTATTGAAGCCAGTAAAGATCATCAAGAATGAGTCCACAAAACTGGTTGCTTCAGCCGTTAAGCTAGCTGGAGCATTCCAACTGGTCATCTGAACTGGGAATGAGATCAGCAAAACAACGTAAGCGACCATCGCTGGGTTAAATGGGTTTTGCCCAAGGCCGCCATATAGGTGTTTCGCGATGACAATTGCGAAGAACATACCTATCACTAG